>SMXK01000193.1 GCA_004356265.1 Bacteroidota bacterium | reverse complement strand
GGTGTTTTTATACCAGACAGCTGTTCTCCTGGCTACGAGCGCCGCATGAATGGACTCTCCGGTGCGCTCTTCGGCGAACACCAGTGTGACCGGGCGATGTCCTTCCGGCGTCATATTATAATCCCACTCAATCAATCCATGTACATCAGAGGTGCCGATAATTGTGAGGTTGTGGTCGAGTGCGATTTGTAATGCCTCATCTGAGTAGGTCCTGGAGTTCACCACTTCAATGCCGCTGAGCTGTCCCGACTCGATCAGTTCGAGATGAACGGGGTCAAGCCGCGCAATACCGTCCTTGCGCTGGGAAGTCCAGTCGGGATGATCCCAGAACGTGAAGGCACCCTGTCTGTGCGCTTCGGCAAACTGCGCCCGGAAATCATCCAATAGAAGCAGGTTCGGATCCTTGACAAATACGGCGTTGGCATGGCCGGGCGGCATATCGCGGGTGATTTCGGTTCCGGGTATGACGATCAGTTCAGAGTTGCCTGCAGCTTTGGTTGCGATTTCGTGGGAACGATTCTGATCTTCAAAAGGAATATCATCGCGATGCGGTCGGTATTCGATATGCTCGGTCAGCGATACAGCGTCCAGCCCGTCGCGAATGGCTTCCTGCACACGAATGCTCGGCCACACGTTGCCGTCAGACAGTACGGAATGTGTATGCAGATCGACTTTTAAGGTCAGATATCCGGGCACGTCCGGGAAATGTATGGGTCTCTCCGTTCCATGAGAGTGGGTGGACTGTGCGCGTGTGGCGGGGGCAGCCAACAACGCGAATGCAAACGTCAGGTAGAAAAGGAATCGGTTCATTGAGAGTCAGGTGGGTGGACCGTGAGTGGTGGGTGATAAGATAATCGCTGGCACAGATTATCACACTGTAACAGTAGTGCGTGGCCATGCACCAACAACTTCAGAATGACAATATCATCTATCAATACAATGCCTGCTATCGAACGCCACCCGGTCGACATTTTACTTGAACGACGGAAGACCTCGCCCAACGGGGCCGGTCATTATCATCTTGCCGACCCATACTCATATCAGATCCGGGTCAGCATTAACGGGTCAGAAATTGCCCGGTCGAATAATGCTCTTATTTTGAAAGAAGTTGGTCAATCCCTCTATAATCCCGTTTTTTATTTCCCGAAAGAGGATGTGCGAATGGACTTGCTCATCCCGGTTGAGGGGTACACGACACATTGCCCGATCAAAGGCGAAGCGTCTTACTGGTCATTTCGTGATGGCGAAACGCTCTTTGAGAATGTCGCATGGGGGTATGACAACGCTCTGGATTATTCTGAAATGATTGCCGGTTATGTGGCCTTTGACCAGTCGGTTGTCACACTCGAAATCAGTCCGATTGTGGAATAACATCACTATCGAATAGTTGATAGTCCTAGTTGATAGTCCGGAATGTAATCTTTCGTCTGACTTCAGCTCGTAATTATTCACATAAAGAATTGCCTTTAGGGTCATCACACATATTGACTGAATCCATGAATAGACATATGTTGAACACATGTTTACTCAACTACACTGTCGCAGCTGGTTTTCGTTTCTTGCCGGGGGGTCATCTCCAGAGGCGCTGGTGGCTCATGCCCACAAGCAGGGGGTGGGTGCGGTCGCTTTAACAGATGTGAACGGCGTGTACGGAATCGTACGGTTTCAAAAAGCCTGTAACTTATTGGGTGTCAAACCAATGTTCGGCTCTGAAATTACGGTGGAAGGGTGGACTCTTGTGTTGATTGCTGCCAATGAAGACGGGTTTTCGAATCTCAATCGCTTGCTTACGGCAGCCCATCAGCGGAACAGGGAGAATCCGCAGGTAACGCTCATTGAATTGATGGACCATGCAGACGGTTTGTATTGCCTCACGGGAACGTACGGCAGCCGGCTGTGGGACCTCGTCGATGCTCGCCGATCGGAGGCGGCATTCCTGTGGTTGCAGCAATTACACTGCATTTTCAATGAACGCCTTTCGATTGAAATCACGACGCATCTGCGGCCGGGAGACCGCCGCCGGATGCAGGCGCTGGAAGCACTGTCGCGGGAGACATATATCCCGCTTGTGGCGACCGGGGATGTGCGACATGCGAAGCCGGAAGAGTACCGGCGGTATGACCTGATGACGTGCATTCGGCTGGGCATTAATATTTTTGAGCCGCATGAAGATCGGCCCCGGAATGCGGAGGCGTTTATGCGCTCCGGCGAGGCATTACGAAAACTGATTCCGTATCCGCAGGCGTTTGCTCGTGCTAATGAAATCGCAGAGGCATGCACACTGGACCTTATTCCGGGGTACATCACTCCTCCAGCGGCGGCTGTGCCGCCGCCGCACTCCCCGCGCGAGTATTTACACCACCGCTGCCATGAAGCTTTCGAGCGCCGGTATCCCGGTGCTGGCAACGTTGATCCGAATGCGGATCCGCTCAGGAAGCAGACAGACCTTACCGAGCGCCGCCGGCAGGCCGCCATTCAGTTGCAGCACGAACTGGGCGTGATCGGTAAGCTGGATTTGGACGAATTCTTCCTGGTGGTCCATGAAATTGTTGAAAAAGCACGCGCAATGGGGATTCGTTGCGCGGGCAGGGGATCGGCGGCCAATTCCATCGTGGCCTACTTGTTAGGCATTACCGGGGTTGATCCGGTCGAGCACAAACTTCTGTTCGAACGTTTCCTGCATGCAGGCCGCAAAGGCACGCCTGATATCGATGTGGACTTTGATTCCGAACGCCGCGACGAAATCATTTCCTGGATCGAAAACCGGTTTGGCATCGAACAGACGGCGATGACCGCCACGATCATCACCTACCGCGTTCGGTCTGCTATTCGGGATACCGCCAAGGCGCTCGGCTGGCCGATGGATACCGTGAATCGTTTTTCGAAGGCGGTCCCCCCGTACGGTGGTCGCACGCTGGCCGACTATCGAATGCGTCTTGAACGCATTTCCGGACCGTCGCCACTCCTCGACAAATTGCTTGAAATGACGGCGGATCTGCTCGGTGCTCCTCGCCATCTGGGCCTGCATTCGGGCGGCATGATTCTGTCACGTAAACCCCTCCATCACTTCAGCCCGATTCAGGTTTCGGCCAATGGGGTGAAGGTGATGCAATTTGACAAAGATGATGTGGAAGCCCTCGGGCTCGTGAAGTTTGATGTGCTGGGTTTGCGCATGCTTGCCACGCTCAGCGAAACAGTGGAGATCATTCATCGCCACGGGGGTACAGATCTGAATATCGACGACTTGGCCCTTGATGACATCGCGACATTCAATATGATGCGGGCCAGTAAAACGCTTGGTGTTTTCCAGATTGAATCACAGGGACAGTTGCATCTCCTTGCACAGCATCAGCCCGAGAATTTTGACGATCTGATCAACGAAATTGCTCTTTTTCGGCCAGGCCCCCTGCAGAGCGGGATGGTACACCCGTTTGTGCGTCGGCGTCGGGGGCAGGAGAAAGTCACGTACGACCACCCGCTGCTCGAGCCGATTCTGAGGAGTACATACGGTATAATTGTATATCAGGAACAGGTTCTGGAGGTGGCTAACCGGTTCGCAAACATGTCCCTTGAGGAAGCCGACGAGTTCCGGCGCCTCATGTCCCATTTTCGCGACCCCGGGGAAATGGAGGGCATGCGCGACCGGTTCGTGACGGGCGCCATGCGCAACGGTGTCTCACACGCAATCGCCACGAAAGTCTTCGAGAACGTGGCCAACTTTGTGGGATATGGATTCTGCCGGAGCCATGCAGCGGCCTTTGCTAAGACGGTTTATCAGTCCGCATACCTGAAACGACATTACCCGGCGGCATTTATGGCCGCGTTCATGCAGCACCGGCCGGGGATGTACAACCTGATGACACTCGAAGAAGAAGCCCGCCGGTTCGGTGTGCCCATACTGCTCCCGGACATCAACCGGTCAGGTTTCCGCTACGATATCGAGCCGGAGGTGATCATGGGGAAGGTCGGCCCCATGAACGGCGGTTCTGCCGGGAACGATGGCGACTTCATGACCGGCAAATCGGGTTGGAGCGGTGATCGTATGTGGAAACGAGCCAACTCGGGTCCCTTGAAGGCTTCTGTTCGCAAGCCCATTACATCCATCCAGGGTGTGTCGACCGATCAAGCCCGGGCCATCGTGTGGGAGCGACGAAACGGACCGTACATCAGCGTTCGGGATTTTTATGAGCGCGTGGATCTGAGTATCGACCATTTCCGGAATATTGCCCGGTCCGGGGCACTGGATGAACTGGCGGGTGACAGCCGCAAGGCTCTCTGGGAAGTTGGCCTGCTGCATCGCAGCGTGGGGCAACCCGGCCGCCGGCCCACCGCCGCACTATTTGATCTCCCCCCTTTCACCGACGAAGACATTCCCGATCTCCCGAACCTCACGCAGGACGAACGCCTGAGCTGGGACTATGAAACACACCATGCCGCGCGGGTTCACCCGATGATACTGGCCCGACGTACACTTAATGAGCTTGAAATCAGGCCCATCTCTCTTTGTTACAGTCTCGGACGGTCAGTACCGGTGACCCCGCAGGGCATGGATGATCGGTCCGGGCGCCGCGCTGCCCGCGAATCCCGTGACGGGCCTATCGTAACGGTCGCCGGTATCGCGATGCTCAGGCAGCGACCCCAATCCGGAAACGGCGTCATGTTTCTGACACTCGAAGATGAAACGGGTTTTGTGCAGTGTGTATTATACCCGACGATGTTGGAGGCGTTGGATCATGTGTTCTCGCAATCAGCCATCATTGTGAAAGGCAAATTGCAGGTGATGGGTCACTGGCGGGGGCTGGTCGTGCAATATGCCTGGCCGCTGAACGGCGTGCTGGGCGGATACGAAGGTCACGCATCTATGGGTGGTGGTCGCGATCGAATGATCACTGGGGTTGAAATGATGGAATCACGCCCGCCATCAAATCTTGAAGCATGACAACCAGGGCTCGTTAACAGGCCCTCGAGGCAGTATCAGCAGTATGCTTCCGCCCGTCCGAGAATATGATTGATGTCAGGAAAGACTTCTTCCGCTCGAGAAAGGAAATTCATAAGGACATTGATTATGGGGAAATCAGACGCTTTATTGACCCTCGTTCGATACGAGCTCGGTGGCGGACGAGAAGAAGATAGTAATTCTTAAGAGCAGCACAAAAAACGATATTAATGCCAGACAACGGAATTAGACTGATAATCACCAATGGCTCCAGTGGCGTTGATGCGATCCGAAATGCCGGGATAAACGGGACGTACATGTCCTGGGACGACGTGTTGCACGATGGCCCGGTGCCGGCAGCAGACTCGTTGGAGGAACTCTCCGGCATACGAGCAAAATTTATCACAGGTCGGGGATGGGGAAACGAGGAAGAAATCCGGGACCGATTCAAAAAAAGAGATGATCAGTTTTTGGACGCCATCAAAAAAGGTGCAGATCAGCCGGAAGAAATTATTTTATGGTTCGAGCACGACTTGTATGACCAATTGCAACTCATCCAAATATTATTCGAGATTGGCAGGCTTCAAACCCGCAGTCTGAATCTGTCTATGATCTGTCACGATCATTATATAGGGCTGACACCGGTTGATCAACTCGCTGCAGATTTTGAGTCCCGACGCGCTGTGTCATCCGCACAGATAAACATGGCAACCGAGGCGTGGCGTGCATTTACTTCATCCAAGCCAGGGCGACTCAAGGTTTTTCAAGAAAATGAGGCGGTGGATACGTTACCGTTTCTCAGCAGCGCACTAAATCGGATGCTCGAAGAGATTCCGGGCGAGAAGGACGGAATATCCAGAACAGAACGAACCATCCTGAGGTGCCTCGAAGATGGACCACTCTCTGGAGGCCAATTATTCCGTGCACAACAGAAAACGGAGGAAGTAATTTTCATGGGTGACGGATCGTTCGAACACGTTCTGACCGGGATGTTATCTGAGAATCGGGAGCTGATCAAGACAGACCGGGAATCGGACTATGCCGACGCGACATTCCCGACAACAAGCTTCGAAATCACTCCACTTGGCGGTGCCGTCCTTGCTGGCTCTAAATCAGCGAGAAACCATGCTCCAGTGCGTTGGATCGGTGGATGCCAAATCAATCCATAACGATGTTGATGACGCGTGGATAACATCGAGAAACACCGATTTAGTGGTGTGTCAATCTGATAGAATTGCAGAAAATTGATCTAAGCTCATAAAAAACAACATCTTACAAATCATGTTTTCAAGAAGCCTCAAAAAGACACAATCGTAATACGTATAACTACGTAATTCGTGTCACGTGGATAACCTGTGGATATTGAATTTTCCGTGGTGTGACCAGTACTGAACAATCGACGATGCGGAACTACGCTCCAGGAGCGTGTTTTCGCGCGAAAACACGAACCTCTAAGACAATACTTTCTCGTACCCGTCGATGTCTTCTAAAACCTGGCCGGTTCCTCGGACAACCGCAGTCAAGGGATCTTCTGCGACGTACACAGGCAGGTCAACTCTTCCTCGGATCAGTTCGTCGAGTCCCTTCAACATCGAACCCCCACCGGTAAGCATGATTCCGCGGTCAAGAATGTCAGCGCCGAGCTCTGGGGGCGTCCGTTCCAGGCACCGGATCACGGCAGATGCAATTTGTGCGATCGGATCCCGTAATGCTTCCCGAACATCTTCTGACGAGATGGTTCGAATCTTAGGAATACCACTCACGAGGTCACGACCTTTGACAGATAGTTCGAGTTCGGGCTCCAGTTCAACTGCACTACCGACTTCTTTCTTGATCCGTTCTGCCGTCCTGTGTCCGATCAGAAGATTGTGGTTGCGCTTGAAGTACTGAACAATCGCGTTGTCAATCTCATTTCCGCCAACCCGGATCGATTCATCGATCACAATTCCCGAAAGTGCGATGACAGCGATTTCAGTTGTGCCACCTCCGATGTCTACCACCATGTTGCCGATAGGCTCCGAAACACTCAATCCGATGCCGATGGCGGCTGCCATAGGTTCGTCTATCAAATAGACCTGCCTGGCTCCTGCGTGTTCTGCAGAATCTCGAACCGCTCGTTTCTCCACCTCCGTGATTCCGCTCGGAACACAGACCACCATGCGGCGGATCGCTGACATCCAGTTCGTCTGGACCTTTCTGATCAGATGCCGAATAAGTTGTTCGGCGACTTCATAGTCGGCGATCACTCCGTCTCTCAGAGGCCTGATCGTCTCAATCTCACGATGGGTGCGCTCATGCATTTGTTCGGCTTCGTATCCAACCGCCAGAACTTTCCTGGTCGTTCGGTTCAAAGCAACAATTGACGGTTCATTGAGCACAATGCCTCTACCCTTGATGTAAATCAGGGTATTCACTGTCCCAAGATCAATGGCGATATCGGTAGCGAAATTAAAGAGGTCAGTGAATCGTGCCAAGGAAAATACCGTAAGCGCAAAAACCCGGATTCAAAATCGGATTCTGCATGTAGGATTGATAACGAAATGTTGCGATTTTCTCCGACAAGAAGAAGGCAAGTCGGAGATGGCCGAAAATAGGGAGGCAAGGAATTGTTTCCAATCCTGCGGATATACTAAACACGTCCAAAATGGCACATTTTAATACCGATCAGACACGGAATGGCATAGCGTCGACCAGCTCTACTGAAATTTCTGAGTCACGTACGATAACGAGTGTCAGTCAGGCAACCGCGTCTGGAATCTTTGAGCAATCTGCTCAGCATGTTTCTTGAACGTAGGATCGGTATCGAGCCTCGCTTGAACAGCCCTGCAGGCATGAATAACTGTCGAGTGGTCCCGCCCGCCGAATCGTTTTCCAATGGCTTCCAGAGAAAGCTGCGTCAAGTGTTTGCAGAAAAACATAGCAACTTGTCTGGCATCCACAATCGGACGTTTTCGACTTTTACCAATCAGCTGCTCAACCTCGATATCAAAACTTTCCGCAATCATTTCTCGGATACCTTCTGCCGAAATAGTCTTCCGGACGCGCCGGTCGATGATTTCATGCAACGCCTCCTGCGCGAGCGCCAGGTCAACCGGTCGATTTGAAATCTGACTCAGGGCAAGCAGTCGGTTAACGGCTCCCTCCAGAAGTCGAATATTATCTTTGACATTGTAGGCGATGAAATCCACTACGTCAAAAGGCAATTCCAGAGACACTCGTTCTGCATGTTTCTGAAGAATCGCGATTCGTGTTTCCAGATCTGGAGGTTGCACATCCGCCGACAGACCCCAGCGAAATCTTGATAACAACCGTTCTTCAATTCCATCAATTTCTGCCGGGCTTCTGTCAGCGCACAGAATGATCTGTTTGCCGCGCTGATGAAGATCGTTAAAGAGATGGAAGAATTGCTCTTGTGTTTTCTCTTTTCCGCCGAAAAATTGAACGTCGTCCACAATGAGCACGTCAACGTGCTGAAACGTCTCTGTGAATCCAGATAACGTTTTCTTTTTCACTGCCTGTACGAAAAAATTTGTAAACGCCTCGCTTGTTAGATACAGGACATTTGCTCTCGGAAAGGATTCCTTGATTTGATTGCCGATTGCATGGGCCAAATGTGTTTTTCCAAGGCCTACCTGTCCGTACACAAGAAACGGATTGAAGCTCGTGGCTCCTGGCTGGGCGGCTACTGCAAGTCCGGCACTCCGAGCAAGGCGGTTGCAATCTGCCTCAATGAATGTGTCAAACGTATACCGCTTATTCAAAGTCTCCGGAATCGGACTTCTGACCGATTCCCGCCGATACGAGGAAGGATTTTGAATCGATCTGCCGCTTGTACCGGGCTGTTCAACTCCGAGAGGCTCTGTGCGCGACAGTCCTGCGTCTTGAAAATTTAACCGAGAATTTTTGGCTTCGGCCGCAGCCGATTCCGCAGCCAGGTTCGCGGGTGAGAAGAGATCGAATTCCTGCTCTGCGACTGATGATCCAACGACTTCGTATGTAATTTCAGGAGTTCCGCCGGCAACTTCAGCGATTGCTCGTGCAACCTCAGCACCGTAGTGCTGATCGAGCCACTGCCGGTGAAAGTCGTCGCGAACTCCGAGTGTAATACTGGGGGTATCGTTTTTTTCCGAAACTGATATCAGTTTAACAGGCTGGATCCATGTATTAAATGGCTGGGTAGGAATGCTGTCTGCGAGAGACTTTTTGCATTTTATCCAAAATTGCGCCGATGAGGAATCCATCTAGGGAGAATGGCCTGAAAGTGAGTGTGGTGGGTGTTTATAATTGTACTCCTATGGTAGGCAGAATTCGGTCGTTCAGGCAAGGCCACACCCCCCTGTATTTTTCCACACTGAACACTTCTTATCAACACCAATAATGTGGAGAAAAAGAGTGGGTTAGAAGTTGACTTTTCGGGTACGTTCAGTAATCGCTGAAAGGCGCTGATTCAGGCCGATTGAAATCAATCAGAAAAGAGCTTGATGATCTCTTCGGCGTGCTGCCTGACTTTTGGCTTTTGGATCACATGTTTGATCACACCCGATTCATCGATCAGGACGGTGACCCGTTTTGTACCCATGTATTTTCTTCCGTACATATTTTTTTCTGCCCAAACTCCATAGGCATTTAAAATAGTCCTATCTGTATCTGCTATAAGGGGAAACGGCAAATCATACTTATCGGTAAACTTGACGTGTGATTCTACCGGATCGTCGGAGACGCCTATTATGGCGATGCCTTCAGTATCGAGGAGTTTGTAGTTGTCGCGCAGGTTGCAGGCCTGTTTTGTACATCCTGGAGTATTGTCTCGCGGGTAAAAATACAGGGCAATTTTCCGGCCTTCGAAATCACCAAGTGAAATATTTTCTCCGGTTTGAGTCGGGCCGGCAAAAGCGGGAGCAGGCATGCCTGCCTCAATAACTGAACTTGAACTCATCTGTTGATAACAGCCAAATAAATGTAGATATGATGAACAGTCTAAAAGCGTTTTTATCGGCTTCGGGACGGCTCAAATTACGATCCGTAAAATTAGAAAGGATTACCGGATGCCTCTGCTAAAAAACGGACCAGAGGACTACATATATTCCATTTATCGACCAACAATTCCATAAAATCTGACCGAAAAGCGTGGTCCTCGTCAAGCTCGCAAACAGCGATAAAGTCCTTTCTTTTCAAATCATTGATCAGTGGATGATCCGGCATAAATCCTTTCGGCGCTCGTTTCAAACTATCGCCGGCGAGTTTGAAGTTTTCAGAAAAGGCGGTGTCATCTACAATGGCCTCCCATTCCTCGGGATGTTCGACCATGGTATTTCGAATATTCCGAAGTAATTCGGCCTCAGGACGCCACGTTCCAGCCGCAACAAATACAGACCCTGGTTCCAGGTGTAAATAAAACCCGGGCGCATGGGCATTTTTGCCAGCCTCGTGCCTGAAGTGAATCCCGGCGTGAGTTTTGTAGGGATCCTTGTTGGCCGAGAATCGGACATCTCTGTATATCCTGAAAAGCGAACCTCCATTTGCTTTTGGAATGGCCTGAAAGTGTGGGCTGATCGAATGAAGCAGAGGTGCGAAGTGACTGATGAATTCCAGGAGCGGGTCTTTCAAAACTTCCACGTACCGGGATTTATTCGCATTAAACCAATCCCGGTTATTATTCGCGTTGAGATCACGAAGAAACGAAAATAGATCTGGCGTGATATACGGGTTACTCATAGACTCTTCTCCTTCAGTTAACCCGACACCAACAAATTTGCGAATGGCATGAACAGGCAGTGTGTATCGATCGCATGCAATTTCGGCTCGTTGTTCGGCGTTTGCAATATGTGCAAATCGAAATCCAATGTTTCGCAGGTAAACAAATCAGACGTAAATTCAGGCGGTTTTCTGGAAGTGTTAACATGCCCTATTCAAACAACATAGTTTCTATCAATGATAATCAGATCAGCAATCGTAATAATCGTCTCAATTATGGTGTCGTCTTGTGGCGCAGATTCGTCGTCGGAGACCAAGGGTGCAGGGGCTGAAGACTCATTAACTGAAGAAGTGGTCGTCTCGGCTGATGATCAGGTGGGGACGGCAGAGCCAGTTGTCGCGCAGATTTACATAGGAAATAACGCAGAACTCCTGAATGAACTGGAGACCTCTCGCGTCTTTGTAATTAATTCAATTCAGAATTTAACTCCTCAGCAGTGGAAACACTCCGAACACGAAAGTCGATGGAGCATCGCGGAGATCACTGAACATCTGGTCTCAGCCGAACGATTGTTCCTGATGTTGATTGACAGCTATGTGATTCAGGGGACCGAAAACGAGACTCGTGCGCAGAGTGTAAATCAAACGGACAAGGAGGTTATAGAGTTCATCAGTAACCGGGCAAACTCGTTTGCTGCTCCGTCCCAATTGCAGCCAGCAGGAGTATTTGATAGTGTGGAACAAGGCGTGTCGGCATTTAAACGAGAACGCGCGCTGACTCTGGCGTACTTACAAAATACGACGGTGAATCTGCGGGGATTTGCACAGGTATTTCCCGGAATGGATGTCAAACCAATGGATGCTCACCAATGGTTTATCTATATATGTGGACACACTTCACGTCATCTGGAGCAGATATCTCAGGTGAAGGCACACTATAAATATCCGTTCTGATTTTTCAATTCTAAGCAACAAAGTCCTTTTTAGACTACTTTTGACCCTGATACAATTCATTATTAACGACTGGTGAATGCGATGCTGCGTTTATTTAAAGTGATACCGCTGCTGATGATTGGTTTGTTGGCTGCATGTTCAGACGGTGAGTCTTATGACTCGGAATCCGAAACTTC
>SMXK01000192.1 GCA_004356265.1 Bacteroidota bacterium | reverse complement strand
CCATTATTATTGTAACTGCAGGGCTTGCTGTTCTGGTGGGTCACGGAATTCGGTCCGAAAACTGGACGTATCGGACGATTCCAACTGTTTTCCGGGGGGCGGCATACAACGAGTTCCTGCAGTCTGACAATCAGGATGCCAGATTATTTGACTGGGTACAGCGCAACACACCCGCCTCGGCAATTTTTGCAATTCCTCCTGATTATTCGGGTTTCCAAACCGCTACAAGGCGCGCTCAATTCGTCTCCTTCAAAGCCTTTCCGTATCACGAGGATGATATCAAGGAGTGGTACCGGCGGTTGCTTGTTCAAACCCGATATGACACATTTGAGCCCGGCATCGGGGGCGTAATATTACCGAAAGTTCGGGGTGTAGAAGCGATGAAGCAATTCACGTCTTATCACGAATCCCTGAGCGCAGAAGCTCTTGTGGATTTTGCCCGAAGCGAGTCCGTAGATTACGTTCTTCGGAGAACTCAAGTGAGTCCGGCGGCCGCTGAAAATATGCTGACGGAGGTTTACCGAAACGACAACTGGATTATATATGGAGTCCGAAAATCGATAAAGAATTAATCGCGGGTCCTTTTCGGAAACTCCTCGATAATTTCCGGGGAAATACTGGCCTTCGCGGCCCCATCTTGAAGTTGCTCTCCGGCAGTGGCTATGCATCGCTCGCAGGCTATGTTGGCATGCTCGTTCTCGTCCGCCTGTATCCTAAAGAGGCGTGGGCCATAAATGATTATGTCATTTCTCTGGTAGGTGTCCTGGCTCCGGTGGTAACGCTTCGGTATGAGGACGCACTCATGCTTGCCGAAGACAAACGAGACGCCGCGCACGCCTTCTTACTTGCATGCCTGTCGACTCTTGTTTTTTCTATTATCCTTTTCTTTCTGCTACCGCTCTCTTTTGAGCTGGAATTCATGTCCCGCGCTCCGGAAGCAGTCAGGTCTTGGATATGGATTGTACCCGTTGTGTTAATCATTCACCGCGTTTCAAAAATTTCAGAGTTGTGGTTGATTCGGTTGGAGGAATTTGACCGCGTCCCGATCGGACAAGTGGCACAGGTATCAACCATGGTGGTCACCAGGATAGGAATTGGGTTTTTCTCGTCTGGCCCGGCAGGTCTGATAATCGGTTATACGATAGGCTGGGTGGCGAATTTATTCGCTTTCGGGTCGAGGGTAGTGAACTCCATATCGGACGCTCTTGGCGAAGGATTTTCATTCGATCGAATAAAATATATCGCCGTGCGGTATCGTCGATTCCCGGCGTATACCATGCCGGCTGCCATGATTTCCGCCCTCGGTACCCGCCTTCCGGTGCTCGTCCTGGCTGCATACTTTACGCTCGAGACGGTGGGCGAATATGGAATGGCGATCAAACTGTTGTTCATTCCGCTTAGTTTTATCGGTGTGGCGGTGGGTCAGGTCTTTTTCGTACGGGCAACAGCTGCTTTTCGAATCGGGAAATTGTCTGATATTTCTGCGACTATTCATGACCGGATGGTGATGATGGCCATTATGCCTACCCTGCTTATGATTGCCGCAGGACCAAATCTTTTTGAGTTCTTTCTGGGAGAGCAGTGGCGGGGATCCGGCGAGATGATCCAGTATCTGGCTCCGTGGATTTTCTTTACCTCTGTTGCGTCTCCTTTGACGCGACTGTTCGACGTCATGGAGCGGCAGAGACTCGAACTGATAATAAACATAGCTATCATAGCAGTGATAGCGACGGCCCTGGGAGTCGGTATTTATCTGGATGATGTAACGTCGACGCTGATCCTTGTTGGCGTCTCTGGCGCACTGATAAGAATCGTACAAATGGTCACGGTACTCGTTATGGCAGGCGTAGATATGTTATCTATTCTATATCCATACACGCGGTACGGACTATACGCGTCACCACTTGCATTGCTGGTCTGGGGCATTTCCCAGTATTATTCGCCGTTTCTCTCTACGGTAACGGCCGTGCTCGCAGCATTTTGCTATGTAGCACTGGTTGTCGTTCGCGACGAATATTTAAAAGACCAATGATGGGCACCCGTTCATTACTGGCCATCCTCTTTACCGTTTGTGCTTCAATAGCAGGATGCACCAGTCCAGTAGACAGTAGCTCTATCGTGAACGTGATGACATTTAATATCCGATATGCCAATCCGGGCGACGGAGTCCATATCTGGGACAACAGGAAATCGTGGGTCGCAGAGATAATTTTGCAGGAGTCACCCGTGGCTGTGGGAATACAGGAGGCGCTGCGTCATCAGGTCGATACACTGGCTGCGCGGCTTCCCGAATATCGGTGGGTGGGCGTCGGACGAGATGACGGCGTCAATCTGGGAGAATTCACACCTATATTTTATAAAATATCAGCCTTAAATCTTGTTGATTCCGGTACATTTTGGCTTTCGGACACCCCGGGTGACGTCGGATCAACCGGATGGGATGCAGCCCTACCCCGGATCGCAACGTGGGCACGATTCAGCCTGAAAGAATCCCCACGAGGCCTGTTGGTGGTAAACTCACATTTCGATCACCGGGGCGAGAAGGCTCGCCTCGAGAGTGCGCGTTTGTTGAGGGAGTGGATTGCAGACAATTCCAACGGTGATCCGGTGGTACTATTAGGTGACTTCAACGTTCGGGAAACAGAGCCACCGTACGCGGAAATAGTCCGTGGCGGATATCTGAAAGATTCCGCTGAATTTACAGAACAACCCGATAATTTGAATACATTCAGAGGATTCGAAGTGGGTTCGGTTGATCCGGTTCGAATAGACTATGTATTCACAAGCGACGCCATTGTCGTATTGTCGCACACAGTATTAGATGAGTCTCGCCTTGACTATTACCCGTCAGATCATCTACCGGTTGTCGTACAATTGCGGCTGATGTATCAGGAATAGAAAGTCTACCGCGTCCGAGATTCAAAGCAGCCCGAATTCCAGCGCCGTCCGAGTTTCATACTGCTCCCCAGGCCGGGATTCCAAAAAATAGAAAAGGCCCGAAAACGCCTGGTATAAGGACGATTTCGGACCAATTTCCTGAGCGGGTGATGAGAGTTGAACTCACGACCCTCACGTTGGCAACGTGATGCTCTACCACTGAGCTACACCCGCTTTGAGGAGGCAATTATAAACACAATTCCTTCGTCAAACAACCCCGAATTCAGGCTTTACAAGAAGCTCAAACTCCGGAGCCCAGATAATATTTCCTGACCAGGTACTCGGCGTTCAGTATCGCCCCGCCTGCTGCGCCTCGAATTGTATTGTGCACCAGGGCCACGAATCGAATTCCGAAATTCGGGCAGTTTTTGATTCGACCTACCGAGACGGTCATTCCATCGCCCAGATTGACGTGCCGGGAAGGCTGTGGTCCAGATTCAGCCTCTACAACGTGAATGAATTCAGCGGGTGCACTCGGTAGATTTAATGCCCGTAATGGAGACTCGAATGACCGGAAGGCGTCTGTGACTTCCTCAACATCTGGATTTCCTTTTAACCGAACAGATATACTAAGTGTATGCCCGTCGATTACCGGGACCCGGTTGCATTGAGAGCTAATCGGGATATCCAATAAATCAACCCCCGATTGGGTCAGTTGACCGAACAGTTTCAACGGCTCGGTGGCGATCTTCTCTTCCTCCCCCCCGATAAATGGAACAACATTTCCCATAATATCGAGCGAGGATACCCCTGGATACCCTGCGCCTGACACTGCCTGAAGTGTCGTAACGTGAATCGCTTCCAGTCCGAACGCATCGTGCAACGGCTTCAACGCCGAGACGAGGCCAACGGTGGAGCAGTTAGGATTGGTAACAATAAATCCGTCCTCGGAATACTGCTGACGATCTATTAAAACAACATGATCAGGATTTACCTCAGGAACCAGCAGCGGCACATCCGGATTCATCCGGAAATTTCCGGCATTCGAAATAACGGGAATGCCGCGTCGCGCCCAGGCTTCTTCAATTTCACCTGCTACAGAGGCGTCCAGTCCGGAGAACACAAAATCAACTTCCACGAACTCAGCGGCATCGGAAACAATCATGCCACCCGTTTTTTTCGGGAGTGGTTCCGATCCGAACCAGTTCGCCGCATCAGCATAACTCTTTCCAGCCGAACGTGGTGATGCCAATACGGCCCCGATTTCGAACCACGGGTGACTATTGAGTAAACTCACGAATCGCTGCCCAACGGCCCCGGTCGCCCCCAGAATTCCTACCTTGATTTTATTTTTCATGACCCTGAAAATACGTCTAAAAATGTCGCAGTCAACGCGTTTCGGACGAGTCGGTTCTTAAGAAATCTTCGGATAGATTTTCATCAACATTGACCTCGATGACTCGTAATTTCAGTCTGTTTGTGACTTCTCTCCTACTCATCTATCAGACACCGGATCGACCATTATGCCAGTAGACGCCAACAAACTGATCGACGGAAAACAAATAGCAGCGGACGTACGAAGGGAAATAAAGTCTGATGTAGATGCTCACGTCGCTGCCGGTAATCGGGCGCCATTCCTGGCCGTTGTGCTCGTCGGAGACAACCCCGCTTCAGCCTCGTACGTACGCGGAAAACACCGGGCGGCAGCCGAAGTAGGAATTGACTCTGAAAATTTGACGCTCCCGGATTCGACCAGCGAGGCCGAAATTCTCGACGTTATAAAACGGTTGAATCGAGACGAAAACGTAGATGGCATTTTAGTCCAGCTCCCGCTGCCACCTCACGTTGACGACCAGAAAGTCATCAACGCCATCGCCCCTTCAAAAGATGTCGACTGTTTTCATCCGGAAAACGTCGGGAAATTGATGTTGGGTTTGCCCGGGCTGAAACCGGCCACACCTGCAGGTATTGTCGAATTGCTAAGACGATCAGGCGTAGAAACGTCGGGAAAACACGCTGTTATTGTCGGAAGGTCAAACATCGTCGGTAAACCGCTGGCTAACCTGCTGATACAAAAGGGTGTTGACTGCACCGTAACTGTGTGTCACAGCCGCACCCGCAATTTGTCTGAAATCACTCGCCAGGCCGACATTTTAATCGCAGCCATCGGCCGCCCGGAATTTATTACGGCCGACATGGTCAAGGAAGGAGCCGTCGTAATCGATGTAGGAATCAACCGGGTTGAAGATGACACCCGCGATCGCGGATATCGGCTTGTAGGAGATGTGGCATTTGAAGCGGTCGCAGAAATTGCGTCTGCAATAACGCCTGTTCCGGGAGGAGTCGGCCCAATGACTATTGCACTGATGCTAAAGAATACGCTTTCTGCTTCGATATAGGTAGTAATACGTATATATCTACGTATATTTACGTATATCGTTGTAATAACATGCATCGATCAGGCCACTCCGCCTCGATTCGTTTTTCTTTATGCTCAATAAGCTCGTCCATCTTCTAGTACTGTTCATACTGTGCTACCCGATTCGGGTGAGTGCGCAATCTGTAGGTGATTACCGATCTCGAACTACCGGT
>SMXK01000191.1 GCA_004356265.1 Bacteroidota bacterium | reverse complement strand
TTTACATTCCTTTCCAATCCGATACGGATGATGGTATTTCAAGGGTTCTAGCCAAGTTGTTGGAACGCGGGCTGGCTGCTCCCGGCGATCTTGTGGTTATTACAGCGGGAATGCCTCTACCGGCGAAGGGCAGATCTAACACCGTACACGTAAGTAAACTTTAAATCGCCTTTGATAATCGGCTACCGCTGCCAGTTGTTTCTATCTCGTAATTCGAGCAGGGTCCTCGGTGACTCTGAAACGTGTAATGATCCGACGTCTTTCCATTGTGGTGCTACTGGCTACGCTTCTGACAAGCTGCGGTACGACAAATAATTTTAGAGCGTATTACAATACGTTTTATAATGCGGAGCTCGCGTTTGAACGGGGCTACGAAACGATCGAAAAGAAAGACGAGCGCATTAATATTGACGTGTATCTACCACTATTTGTGCGGCCGAGTGGTAATACCGGATCCAGAGATTTTGAGTCGGCGGTTTTGAAGAGTGCAGATGTGCTTCGTAATCACGGAGATTCAAAGTGGGTTGACGATGCACTCCTGCTTATCGGAAAATCTTATTTCTATCAGGAAAATATCGTTGGAGCCCTCGAGAAATTTCGGGAAGTCATCGACAGGGGGGATGATCTCGAAAATGAAGCGCGTTTCTGGCTGGCCAGGACAATGATAATCAGCCGATCGTTCGAGGAGGCGAAAGACGTCCTTAGGGAATCGGTAAATCGAGAAAACGTGCCAGATAAATGGCTGGCAATGTACGATTTGTCTCTCGGAGAATTATTTGTACGACAGGCCCTGTGGGACGAGGCTGCCGAAGCATTTGCGAGAGGGCTTAAAAATAACGATGAAGACGATATAAGTGCACGGGCTGAATTTCTGCTCGGACAAATTTATGAAAGGATGGGGCACTGGGATGAATCATTCGCTGCATATTCTGCCGTTCAGAAGAAGGGCCCTTTATATGAATTATCTTACACAGCAAAACTCAGCGCAGCGCGGGTAGACGCTTTTCATCTCGATTTTGATCGTGGAATGAAATCCATCCGGAAGCTGCAGAGAGACGATAAAAATTACCCGTATGAGCCCCAGATTCTTTTGGTTCGAGCAAGATCACTTCAGAACAATGGGCGATACGCGGACGCCTATTCCATTTACTACGACCTGCTCTACAAAGAACGGGATATTCCCATAAATCCGGAGTTGAAGGGCCGCGTTCATTACGCCGTCGCAACGTATTACCGGGAGGCAGAAAACGATTTTGTTTTGGCATCGGCGCATTTTGATTCGGCATCTACTTCGATTGTATTGCCCGGGGCGACGGCCACAACACGAAGCAGTAAAAGGGCTGTGGACACATCATTTTATACGGCCGAGGCCATTACCGACGCGCGCGAATTGAGTCTCAGTTACGGGCAATATTCGGCGGTGTATGAAAAGGCTCAACGATTGGATTCCCTTTTATGGCTGGGAACTCTCGACCAAGACACGTTCGACGCTCAAATCATGGAATACCGCGAGGCGCTCCGAGAGCAGTTAATTGTGCGGCAACGTGAGCGGGAAAAACGGCAACTGGCCCAGCAATTCAGGCAGTCTTCCGAAACGTCTGCACTGTACGCTGACAGGAGACTTCCTGCCGGAAAAGTGATTTCGGACCAGTCGACATCCGCCCGCGACCGTGCAGGGTTCCTGTTCCATAAAGATCTTGCCCGGATCGAGGAAGGACGGGCCAATTTCGAGAACAGGTGGGGTGACCGACCATTGGTGTCTAACTGGAGACGGATTTCAGCCGTAATTATCCGGTCGGACGATGAACTTGTGGCGGACGCACGTTTAAACGACGTACTCTCCACCGGTGATATAACTGAGCTTCCCGAGCTTGACACGTCAGCCGTCCCGAGAGATTCGCTCAGTCGGGCTGCTATGATCGCCGATCGAGCCATAGTCAGATATGATTTGGCTAATTCACTTTTTCTGTCGATGAATATGCCGGATTCGGCGGCTGTTCTTTACCGGTCTGTAATAGAAGAAAGTGAGGGCGATGACGTCTCGCGGCGAGCGTATTATGCTCTGGCAGAAGTGCAGCGCGCCCTTGGTGATACCTTGGCTGCTGAACGAATCTACGACGAGATTCTCTTCGATTTTCCTGACTCGGATTTCGCTCTGCGCATTCGTGATCAGCGCGGGCTCATCGAGGAAGAAGAAGAGATCGATCTTGATGCCGTTGCGGAGCTCGAATTCCGAGATATTTATAACCGGTGGGAGCAATTTTCAGATCCGAAGGTCATCGATGACCTTCTTGTTCTGGCCGTGAAGTATCCTGATCTTGAAGTCCGTGCCATGGCTCTGCTGGCTTCGGGAAGAGTCCATCTGGAGCACGCAGGGGCGGATTCTACTGCAATCTTGCTGCCTGTCATGATCAGTCTGCCGGATACGCTTCTCAACAAAATCTGGCCGGAAATGGGGCATGTGACCCCTGTGGCTGTGGCGGTGCGCTCATCGTTCGATGAGGGTGAGCCTGTGAAAGGTGATTTTTTCGACGATGCTGGACAGACTGAGATAGCGGTAGCGGATTCCGCCTTACGCGCACTGTCTGATTCACTTTCTATCGGGGGTGATGAGGTTCCTATTGTTTCAGACTCGTTGCAAGTCCCGACGTCCGAACTGGAGGCCGATTCCGTAGAGACATTGGCTGCTGAAATTCCTGCAGATTTTGTCGATGTTGGCGTGGTTGATTCTACTGACGTGCCCCGGCCAGATTCGCTTGCCCTCGCAGATCTGGTTCTGGATGTGAGCACCGAGGCCAGCCTCAGGGAGCCGATATATGTTGAGGACCTGTATCAGACCATAGTAGACGAGTATTCTGGTAGTCCATATGCCGTTCGGGCAAATCTGATTTTATCGGAAATAATTAACATCCGGGAAGCCGCGAAAAACGCCCTGGTTCGAGCTACATCCGATTCGTTGCTTGCCCTGGCAGTTGATGATTCGATTCGCACGGCTTTATCGGTGGACTCTCTCGGAATTCAGCTACCGGCCGATTCGCTAATCACAGCGGTGTTATTCGCCTCGCCTGTCGTTCCGGATTCGACGGGTAAACAAGAAGTTATTGTTGACGACGTGCAATCGGTTGACTCATTCGGAAACGAGATCGACGACGTGACTCCGAATAAGAATCGCTCGAATACACAGGACGCTGTACCGAGCGGAGATCGGCCAGTACCGTCTCCGGCGAGATCAGGAGACGCTGCCCGAGTGGTTGCAGCCGGAGCAGGAGTGGCGGCGGCGGTAGCGGTTCAAGGCGGCGAATTTCCGTCTTTTTCGGTGGTCGAAGAGGAAATTGAAGATGAAGAGATTCTTCAGTTAGATTCCGTGAAACCATTGATGGAGAATGGGAAGCCGGATATGCGGGTAGTAGGATGGACAGTTGTTATACAGGTGTTTGATTCCCTTGATGAAACCGAACAAGCAATGTTGTTACACAATGCGATACAGGATTCAACTGGAATTCGGCTAATGATTCTCAAAGACATTTTAGGTGAAACTACCCTGTATCGTCTGGCCTGGGGAATCTTCCCGACTCTTGCTGCCACGCAATCCGCCATCAGAGAGGAAAATCCGGATCTACCTATCGGGTATTCGTTTCTTCGACTCCTCCCGTTTGAGATATAATAGTGTCACGGCTCCCTCACACTCGCGAGTGGAACCTTAAAGTGCCCCCTGTTGTTCGGTCACATCTGGATAATACTGACTGCCCGGATTGCCTCTCTCGCGCAACTTTGGGGTATTTGAATCGTCGGTAAGGATTCGTCCGGCGTAATGGACTCATCCCCGTAATTAGTCATATAGCGGGTCCTCAGGATCCGCAAATCGTAGTAGCGCATGTCGCAGAAAGAGCAGGAAAAATTTTCACTAGACAAAAAGAATGACCCCAAAAAAGGTCTTCGTCTGCCAGACGGGAAACCGCGATTTATAGTCTGGATATACCTGGCTATTTTTGTCGCGCTTATGATCCATCTGCTCTTCTTCGTGAACGGTATTGAACCAAACGAAGTAGAGTATTCCACATTTCTGGACAACGTCTCCAAAGGGTACATCCAGGAAGTATCGATTGTGAACGACCAGTTGGTGGATGGAAAATACACACAGAATGCCATCAGGGATGGACTCGTAGAGGTCAATCCTCCGACCCAGAATTTATTAACCGGCCCGGATCCTGAGTCAGTCGGAAGGTTCACATCACAAATGCCGGCTGATCATGACCTGGTTCAATTCCTGGTAGATTACAATAGCACCGCGCGGCTGGAAGGGAATACGGAAGTAATTTTTAAAGCCGAGAGAAGGGAGGACTGGCTCGGAGGAATCCTGGTCTGGCTCATCCCGCTTGCATTTATTCTTGCCATGTGGGTATTCCTGATGCGTAGAATGAACCCCGGCTCTCAAATCCTGAATATCGGAAAGAACAAGGCGATATTGTTCGACACGATGGGTGACTTAAAGATTACGTTTAAAGATGTCGCTGGTCTGGAAGAGGCAAAAGAGGAAGTTGTCGAAATTATCGATTTTCTTAAGACGCCGGAAAAGTTTACGCGTTTAGGCGGAAAGTTGCCGAAAGGAGTTCTACTGGTGGGCGCTCCGGGAACTGGAAAAACTTTGCTCGCCAAAGCAGTAGCCGGCGAAGCGGAAGTTCCATTTTTCTCTCTTTCAGGATCTGACTTCGTAGAGATGTTTGTTGGCGTTGGCGCAGCTCGGGTCCGGGACCTCTTCAAGCAGGCGAAAGAAAAGGCTCCGTGTATCATCTTTATTGATGAAATCGACGCTATTGGTCGCTCGCGTGGCAGGGGTAACATGATGGGAGCAAACGATGAACGAGAAAATACGTTAAATCAGCTGCTGGTTGAGATGGACGGCTTCAACACGGATAGCGGCGTCATAATTATGGCGGCAACGAACCGGCCAGATGTGCTGGATTCGGCGCTGATGAGGCCTGGTCGATTCGATCGCCAAATCATGCTTGACAAACCGGATAAGCGGGAACGTGCTGAAATATTCAAGGTGCATACCCTGAACCTGATACTCGACGATGGGGTGAATCAGGAGATCCTGGCCGCTCAGACCCCTGGATTTGCCGGAGCTGAAATTGCAAATGTTTGTAATGAGGCTGCTCTTTTGGCCGCGCGCGAAGACAAGGACGCGATCGACATGGACGATTTTGAGAAATCTATCGACCGCGTTATCGCCGGGTTGGAAAAGAAAAACAAAATAATCTCTCCGGGCGAGAAACGAATTGTCGCGTATCACGAAGCCGGGCACGCTGTTGCAGGCTGGTTTCTCGAGCATACTGATCCAGTCGTCAAGGTGTCCATTATTCCTCGCGGGCTCGCTGCGTTGGGTTATGCGCAGTACCTGCCCGAAGAACGCTATTTATATACGCGTGAAGCCCTCATTGATCGAATGGTCATGGCCGTGGGTGGCCGAGTAGCAGAAGATATCATCTTCAATCAGATTTCTACCGGTGCTCAAAATGATCTCGAGCGCATTACTAAGATGGCCTATGCAATGGTCGTCGACTATGGTATGAGCGAAAAACTGGGATACGTCAGTTACAATCTTTCTGGAGGCAATGACGGACCGGTTTTTCTGAAGCCGTACTCAGACGCAACGGCATTGTTGATTGACGAAGAGGTTAAAGCAATAATCGCTGACGTTCGAAGTCGTGCCCGTAAGTTACTCGAAGAGCATTCGGACGAACTGGAAACAATGGCTCAGGCCCTGCTTGAAAAAGAAGTGCTGGGAGCGAGGGAGCTTGTTGAAATTCTCGGACCCCGGCCGTTCGGCGAGTATATAGAGTTTAGCTCTGTTGGACCGAAAAGTGTAGAGGTATCGGGAGATGGAGCAGGGACGGCAGAGGAGGAAATATCTACTGAACCTGGGCAGACGAATTCGGAATAGACTGGGCTCGAATTGTTTTAATATGTCAGGCTCCTTCGTTTCGGGGGAGCCTTTGTTTTGAGCCGAAG
>SMXK01000190.1 GCA_004356265.1 Bacteroidota bacterium | reverse complement strand
ATGAAAGACTTCACGTATTTGGGTATCAGTGGACATGATTAATAATACGGTTATATTGTCGTTTATGTCAATATGGACGTATTATTATCGCAACGTGCGCCGGCAACAACTTGTAGCCCACCTTGTGCCAGAGCCACATAACTTTTTGTTTTTAATGATATAAAAAAATACTGCCCATGCAGACGAATAATACGCTGGTATTTGATTGATCAGTCATAACTTTTTGATTCTGTTAATATAATGGTTCCAACAGTTCCGATAGAATCCACTGGCATCCGGTTCGACTTGTAGCCTGAATTGTAGCCCGGGGCGAAGAACGTTGTGCGACAGATGTTAGCAAGAAACACAAACAAGGCCTTACCGATCTGACATTATAGTATCCATCCAATACATGCAGTCTGAGGCTCCCGTGAAAACGATAATTCCAGAACGACATTCAATCATCTGGACCACGATGACGTTACTCCTTTTTGCTGCATGTTCCGGTGATCGATCAAACGCGCCCGAGCATGCAGCAATACAAATCACCGCGGAAAATTATGCCCTGGCAGAAAAATGGTTGCGGCCGAACGTGTCCAAACTAGTCAAAAACCTGACAGTCACGCCACATTGGATAGGAGACTCGGCGGACTTCTGGTACGCGAGACAGACTGATGACGGAGTCGAATTCACATTGGTCGATGCAACAACTGGCGAGAAAAAACCTGCGTTCGATCACCAACGCATCGCAAAAGCGCTGATCAATACTGGCCGGGACGACGTAAATTCCGACAATCTTCCGTTCACCCGCTTTGAGTATTCTGAAGATCGGAACGCAATTAACTTCAGCATTGACAAGCAAGACTTCGAGTGCACCCTAACAGCAGACGAATGCAGAACAACTACACCAGCCACCATGTCCGGTGGCATCCTCGTATCACCAAACAAAAAATCCGGACTACTCAGTCGTGACGGAAATCTATATCTGATTGACCTGGAAAGCGGTCACGAAAAATCATTAACCAGCGACGGCGAACCGCACTTTGGCTACGGAATTTACTACGGCAACTGGAAAGCGGATGTCGTTCCGAGGACCAGGAATGGTGGCGATGAAAACCACCCACCTATGGAAGCCAGGTGGGCACCGGATTCTCGACATCTGCTCGTGACCCGCCTGGATGAACGTCACGTGGAGGAATACCACTGGTTGGAAACAGTACCGAACGATGGCTCATTCCGGCCCGTATTGCACACGGCACGCATTCCGCTGACAGGCGAGCCGGAGCCCACCCTCGACTGGTTCGTCATCGATACCGAAAGCGGATTTATCGTTCGTCTCGATCTGCCCTATGAAGAGTTGTTCAAAGTTCACCAGGATATGTTGGCTATTCGCAAACATTGGTGGAGCGAGGATTTCACTCGTCTATGGGTGCTGGCCTGGGGTGACAATAAGAAGTCTGCTCATCTGTTTGAGGTGGATCTCGCCTCGGGACAGACAAGTGAATTGCTGGTGGAAAGCATGTCCCCGCGCATGGACACGAATTCCAGTTCCTACAACCCACCCAACGTATTCGTGGTCAATCAGGGAAATGAGGCGATCTGGTTTTCGCAAAGCAGTGGCTGGGGCCACCTCTACCGCTACGATCTGAGCACGGGTGGGTTAATTAATGCCATTACGTATGGCGAGTGGCTGGTGCGGGACATAATTCGCGTCGACGAAGAACAACAAACGATTTTCTTTACCGCCACCGGACGCGAAGGTGGAAATCCATACTTTCGCTACCTGTATCGTGTGCAGTTTGACGGCACCGAACTTGCCTTGCTAACACCCGAAACAGCCGATCACATGATCGAGTCACCGACTAACGATGTACTCTCTCTCTATGGAGTTGAGGGAGTAGACATCTTCTCTCCTGATGGTCGTTGGGTTGTGTACGACTATTCAACAATTGATCATCCTACCCAAACCGCGATTCGTGATACGCAAAGTGGGGAACTGGTTGCGGTTTTCGAACAAGCAGACGCCTCCGCTCTTTACGACGCTGGCTGGCGCGATCCAGAGCCTTTCATAGTCACGGCCGAAGATGGCGTTACTGATTTATACGGGGTGATATACAAACCTTACGATTTTGATCCGCAGCAATCCTATCCGGTTATCGACACGCAGTACGCCAGTCCGCTCACAGCGGTTGTTCCTCATAACTTTCAAGCAGCGATACTCGGCGTACCGGCGGTGATCAGGTCGGCATCACTGGCGGCATTGGGATTTGTCAGTATATCGGTTGATGCGAGAGGCACTACGTTTCGTCAGCGCGAGTTCTCACACCACTCCTGGAAAAATCTGAATCAGATCGGCCTGTTTGATCATGTAGTGACGATCAAGCAGCTGGCCGCAGAACGACCCTGGATGGATATCGATCGCGTCGGTATTCATGGCGCCTCCTATGGTGGCTTTGCTGCTTTTCGCGCCATGCTGGAATACCCGGAGTTCTTCAAGGTCGGCGTTTCCAATGCCGGCGTCGGTAGCATCAGCACGATGTATCCCGACTATCATTGGGAGGCTTACCATGGGGCTGCGTATTTTGAAGACGAAAACCGCGTAAAACCGACGCCGCAATCGAAGCCTGTTAACTACATGAATAATGATGTGACGGAACAGGCCGCCAATTTACAGGGTGACCTGCTGATCATGCTGGGAGAGCTGGATGAAAACGTTTTTCCGGCGACCACTCTTGCTTTCGTCGACAAATTGATAAAGCTCGATATAGATTTCGACATGGTCTACATCCCCAACCGGCCGCATCATTTTCGATCGCCCTGGGCAATCCGCAAGAATTGGGATTATTTCGTGGAAAATTTGCACGGTCAGGAACCGCCTGAGTACAAAATTACGACATCCTTTTAGATCGTCATATATCAAGCGACAGGAAGCTAAGCCCATACCTCATTCGCAATACGCAAATGATTTTCACCCAATATCAAGCGCATATCGTGATCGGAATAGCCAAGACCCAACAGTGACTCAGTTATCTCCGGAATCTGCTCCGGCCTGACCATTTTCAAACCGGGCCCGTACCCCAGTTCGGGCGGGAATGTTTCCGGGTTGTCTTTGATGTAATCATCAAGTTCCTGTTGGTCGAAAACATAGTCCAGGCTGAGACCGAGATGCTTCGGGCCAACGAGCTGCACGACGTAGTCGATGTGACGAACAATCGTTTCTGTCCTGTCGTCATTGTCCCCAAGAAAGTCGCCGATGCCGTTTATACCGACCACGCCTCCGCTTTTCGCGCAGGCCTTAATTGCCTCGTCCTTAATATTCCTAGGGTGCTCCTTGATGCCAAACGGGTTGGAGTGCGAAAAAATAACCGGGTTCGACGAGTATTCCATCACGTCCATAGTCGTGCGATATCCAGCATGGCTGCAACAGGCGACCATCCCCACTCTGGCCATTTCGTCAAGCACCTCGCGACCGAAGGCAGTCAGCCCCTGGTCGTCATCCTGGCAACCACCTCCCAGGGCGTTATTCTTGTTATAAGCAATCAACATCCAGCGCACGCCCAGCTCATAATAGAGCTCAATCATGCTGAGGGTCTCATTCAGGGCACAACCACCTTCAATATCGAACATTACGCCGAGCCGATTGCTGCTTCTCGCGACTGCGATGTCCGCAACGCATTCGATCATCAGGTACTGATCGGCATGCTCGCGTAGCCACTTCCGAAAGTGTGCTACAACAAGAATCGCGTTCTCCCAGGGAACAGCATCGTAAGCAATGTTCAACGTTACGATGTCGACGCCGGCTTCTTTATATCGCTTTAGTTGCGGCAAAAACTCGAAATCATCGGAACGTAATGGCATGCAACCGTGATTGTCCCAGACAAGACTGCCTTGCATAAGGTCAGCCGTTTTTTCCTCAACTTGAATCTGTGCGCTGGGCGAGCCCATTTTGATCTCCTGGAGATGTGGCTAACGCATCAACCTGGCAGCTTCCTCAAGATCCTGCTCTGTATCGATACCCGGGCCCGGTCGCAGCGTCGGTTGCCCTACCTTAATTCGCAATCCCAAGCTCATTGCCCGCAATTGCTCCAGGCGTTCGCATTTTTCGATGTCGGTTGGAGTCGCGGCGACGATGCGACGCAATATGCCGGCTCGATACGCGTAGATGCCATGATGATGGCGCGACGTTTCGGCTGCCAGCGAATCGGTCTCGGGCGTGCGACTGAATGGAATCGATGCGCGGCTGAAATACAGCGCGAAACCATTGTCATCGCATATTACTTTAACAATGTTGGGATTTAGCAGATCCGCCGGGCTCGCGAACGACGACGCAAGTGTCGCAACATCGGCTTGCGGATCGTCGAGCAACGCCGCGCACTGGTTGATTAATTTGGCCGGCATCATGGGTTCGTCGCCCTGCAGGTTAACGATCACCAGATCGTCTGCCCATCCCATTTTTTCCGCCACCTCGGCAAGCCGGTCGGTACCGGAGAGATGGTGGTCGCTCGTCATACAGACATTGGCACCAAATGCTTTGGCTGCTGTCTCGATACGCTCGTCATCGGTAGCGATAATGACCTGCCCTGCTTCGCTCTCCTGAGCGCGTTCGTAAACATGCTGCAGCATCGGCTTGCCTGCAATATCACGCAACGGTTTGCCCGGCAATCTTTCGGATGCGTAGCGGGCCGGAATGACGACCGTGAATTTGCTCATGTAATTTCCCGTGAATCGGACGCCTGCAATTTAGCATGAAGTGCCTCTATCCATTGCATGTCTTCTTCGCCCTCGAAGATCACATCGACCGGCAAGTACCACAGATGATCATGAGCAAATTCTTTGCACTTCACCGCGTCTTTCTCTGTAACGATGACAACGAGATCATCGTCGAATTTGACATCGGCTACGGACAAGCGCGCATGATCGGGCATCGGGTGCCTGATAACGTTGAGTCCGTGCCGCTCCAGGTATTCAAAAAATCTCAGTGGGTTTGCTATACCGGCGACGGCGTGGACAGACTGGCCAGATAACTGGCTGAGCGCGATAATCTTTTCTTCGTTGACTCTCCGCAGCTCCGCTCCTGCAAGTGTAAAGCAGCTCGTTTTCTCACCGGGTAAGCCACTACGAAAATCGACTTTTCCGTTTTGCACGAGAATACGATCAACAGAATCCAGCCGACTGATCGGTTCGCGCAATGGGCCGGCCGGTAACAGATGACCATTGCCAAATCCGCGAGCTCCATCGACGACTGCGATTTCAATGTCACGCTGTAATCGATAGTGCTGCAATCCATCATCAGAAATAATGACATCGGCACCGGCGTGCACTGCGCTCAGTGCTGCACTCACGCGATTCGGGTCGACGAATACCGGACAGCCGCTTCGACGCGCCAATAATACGGGTTCGTCTCCAACCAAACCGGGATCACTGTCCCCCGTCACCAGTATCGTAGACGACCTTTCCTTGCCGCCATAACCGCGACTGATTATTGCCGGATTCTTTCCCCTCGATTTGAATATGTCCGCAAGCCACAACGTTATCGGCGTCTTGCCGGCACCACCGACTGCAATATTGCCGACGACGACAACCGGGACGGGTATTTTGTGGCTGCGAAGAATGCCTTGCCTGTATAGAAAACGTCGAACTGCAGCGACCGCGGCGAAAATGGCAGTGAACGGCAGCAAAACCGCATAGGCGAGCGACTCGCCGTACCAGATCTTGTTTACCAGTGCTTCCCGCTTGCCGCCTTTATCACTCATTGCTAGCTCGACGTGGTTAACGGTTAGTCGTCGGAGAATTGCATTCGATACAATTTCGCGTAAATGCCATTCTGCTCAAGCAGCGTCTTGTGTGTACCCGACTCTGCGATCCGCCCTTTATCGAGAACGATAATCTCGTCGGCTTTTTCAACGGTCGATAAGCGATGCGCAATGACCAGTGTTGTCCTGTCCTTGATCAACGCGTCCAGGGCTTCCTGAATGCGCCGTTCCGACTCTGTATCCAGCGATGATGTTGCTTCATCGAGAATCAGGACTGGCGCATTCT
>SMXK01000189.1 GCA_004356265.1 Bacteroidota bacterium | reverse complement strand
GCGATGATTGACACCGGAGATCCCTCCAGCGCATCTGCAAGTGAGTGGCACGGGCGCGAAAATCCTTCCATCGACAAAAGAGATGAAACGGGAACGTCCCGAATTTTCTTCTTCAGCGGAGCGGCGGCGTCGCGCACAATGGTATGTAGAATAGTATCAGACATCGATCAACGAGCCTGCGTTGCCGCGATCAATTGATCGAGAGATTTCTGCGCGCTCCCACTTTGAATCGACCGAGTCGCACGTTCAATTCCCAATTCCATGGACTCGCACACGCCCGAGGCAAAAAGAGCACCAGCTGCGTTCAGAATTACAATGTCCGAGGCCGGGCCCGGCTCTCCGCTCAAAACCGCTAGAGTAATCTTCGCATTTGTGTCTGCATTTCCACCTACGATGGACTCGACCGGAGCCCGGTCAAATCCGAATTGCTCGGGAGTAACAGTGATTTTATTCATCTCAGGTCGTTCGGGGAGAGAAACAAACAGGGTTGTAGGTGCACTGATGGAAATTTCATCCATACCGTCATCAGAGTGTGCAACAACGACATGGGTGGACCCGAGATTTATCAGAATACGCGCCATGAGCTCAGCCATTTCAATGCTGAAGGCGCCTATAAAGTGGCGAGAAACTCCGGCTGGATTGCACAAGGGCCCCAGAATATTGAAACACGTCCGGACGCCGAGTGCTCTACGAACCGGCATTACGTGGCGAAGAGCGGTGTGAAATACGGGCGCGAACATAAAGGCGATTCCAGCCTCAGACAGACATTTTTCTATTCCCTGCGCGTCCAGGTGGGTTGCGACCCCGAGTTTTTCGAGTACGTCCGCAGAGCCACATTTCGAGGATACCGACCTGTTTCCGTGTTTTGCGACTGACACACCGGCTCCGGCGCACACAAATGCTGCCGTAGTCGAAATATTAAATGTGTTCAGTCCGTCGCCTCCCGTTCCGACTATATCCACAGATGTCGCGTCCGGCAGCCTGACTTTAACACACTGATCTCGCATCGCACTCGTAAGTCCGACGAGTTCGTCAACTGATTCCCCGCGAGACCTGAGTCCGAGAAGAAATCCCGCGATCTGCTCTGTGGAGCAAGCGTTTTCCAACATGAGCGTCATGGCTTCGGAGGCTTCAGTCCTCGAGAGGAATTGATTTTCAGACAGTTTCCTGAGCAGGGCGCGCATCTCAGGAGAACCCGGTTCGGTCGAGGTCATAAACTCAGGCGTTGGAGGTGCCAGGCACGTTACTGAAACAGCTATTAACCCAGTTCGAGATAATCTTAGGACCCTCTATAGTGAGAATACTCTCAGGATGAAATTGGATGCCCTGGATGGGAAGCGTTTTGTGCCGGAGCCCCATCACAATTCCGTCGGCTGTTTCGGCTGTAATCTCCAGCTGGTCGGGGACGGTTGCACGACTGATGACAAGAGAATGATACCGCGTTGCAGTAAAATCCTGATCCACAGAGTCAAAAATTGATTTTTCGTTGTGGTGAATGCGAGATGTTTTTCCGTGCATCAAAGTCGGAGCGTAGTCGACCGTGCCTCCAAAACACTCGCCGATGATCTGGTGACCGAGGCAGACCCCGAGTATTGGCCACTCTTCAGGCGTTTCGGCCACGATTTCTCTACTGATGCCAGAATCCTGCGGCCGGCCGGGACCCGGAGAAATTAAAATACCGTCAGGATTCAACTCCCGAATCTGCTTGAGCGTGATTTCGTCATTTCTGACAACTTTGAGCCCGTCGAGGCGGTGAGATTCACCACCCGGATCGGCAGATTCACCACCCGGATCGGCAGATGATACCTCGCGCAAATCCGCAAGACTCTGAGCAACCAGGTGTACCAGGTTGTACGTGAACGAATCGTAGTTGTCGATAATTAGAATCATCTCGTAGTAATCAATCCAGTTGCCTCACGCACCCGGCTCATCGTTTCAGACGCGCGTTTGCGAGCATTTTCTGCTCCCTGTCTAAGTACGTCCAATACATAATCTTCCTTCGACTCAAGCACGTGCCTTCTGGCCCGCGCCTCGGCGAAGTAGTCAGTAATAAGTGCCAGCAAATCTTTCTTCGCATGACCGTATCCATATCCGCCCCGCCGGTAGTTGGCGGCGATTTCGTCTCGTTGATTGTCGTCCGCGAACAACGAAATGAGTGCGAAGACGTTACACGAATCAGGGTCTTTTGGATCTTCAAGCGGCGTCGAGTCCGTAACGATACTCATCACTTTTTTCTTGAGCGTCTTGCCCTCGTCGAAAATACCTATCGTGTTTCTGTAACTTTTCGACATCTTTTGTCCATCCGTACCGGGTACGACAGCGACTGTATCCAGGATATACGGATCCGGGTCGGGCAGAATGGGAGCATCGCCGGCGAATCGATCATTAAATCGTTGCGCAAGATCACGGCAAATCTCAATGTTCTGTTTCTGATCCGCTCCGACAGGCACGTGCGTACCGGCATATATCAAAATGTCAGCGGCTTGAAGAACGGGATATGCGAAGAGACCGGCGTTCGCAGTGAGACCCTGCGCGACCTTGTCTTTGTACGCAACTCCTTTTTCCAGCTGCGAAACAGGCGTAAGGGTGAGGAAAATCCAGGTCAGCTCGGTCACTTCCGGCACATCACTCTGCAAGAACAGATTCGATTTTTCCGGATCGAAGCCAAGTGCAAGGTAGTCCATCGCGATATCGAGGGAGTACCTCCGCAAAGCTTCCGCATCTTGGATCGACGTAAGCGCGTGGTAGTTCACGATAAAGAAGTAGGACTCGTGTTTATCGTGAAACCGGATGTGTTGTCTGATAGCACCGAAATAATTTCCCAGGTGCAATTTACCAGAGGGCTGGATTCCCGAAACTACAACTGATCCGGCCGCAGGTGCGACATCGACTCGGCCGCGTGTCCGGTCGATAATCGGACTGGATGAAGGAGAGCTTTTCATGGTTTATTCCGGTCAGCCGACGGCCTGAAGGCGGGCTTCCGTATTGGCCAACACGACCGCGATGATGGCCCGAGACCTCATTTGATGCTCGATTTCGCCCTCAGCTTTCAGTGCTTCCAGCAATTTCGACTCAGCAGATTTTACGTCGCTCTCTTCTGATTCTGCATCGGAAGGATTACGCTCGGCAATTCCGGCACAGCTTAAAATTGTTTCGCTCATTTTACCGATGTCCATTCGGAGGGTCCGGATGAGTGCATCATCGATCAGCCCGGGATTCAAATTATGGGCAACAAGCACACCCGAGAGGGACTGCAGGATTGGATTTAACCGATCGACAGTCGCGGCGCGAGAAATAGTTCTGCCTGCCCACCCTTGTTTCAGGACCAGCTCTTTTAGCTTTCTGATGCTCATGATGTATAAACTGATTATCGATTCTGTTGCAGGCGGGGAGGACGATTCCCTTAGAATCCGTGCAGACACAATGTAGAAGAAGAAGATCCGGAAATTAGCGGTTTCTCAGGTCAAATCGGTTGAATCCTGTGTATAAAATTCGTTCAGATGAGTTCTGTGGAAGCCACCTCGATGGCCCGTCTGAGTGCGCGGGCCTTATTGACAGTTTCATCGAACTCCCGGGCCGGATCAGAATCGGCTACAATGCCTGCCCCAGCCTGAATATAAATCGTATTCCCGCGCACCAACATCGTTCTGATCGTGATACACGTGTCCAGGTCTCCGTTGTATCCAACATATCCGACCGTGCCCGAGTACACGCCCCTGCGACTGATCTCAAGTTCGTCAATTATTTCCATCGCCCGCACTTTTGGTGCTCCACTGACCGTCCCGGCGGGAAAACATGCGCATAATACATCAAGTGAATCGTGCTGCTTGGATACTTCTCCGGAAACACTCGTTACAATATGCATAACATGAGAATAACGCTCAATATATGCATATTTGTCTACCGTGACCGAACCCGTTTTACTGGTTCGGCCGAGGTCATTCCGCCCCAGATCTACAAGCATGAGATGTTCAGCACGCTCTTTCACATCGGCTAACAACTCAGTCGCTAAGGCTTTGTCTTCGTCGGGTGTCATTCCTCGCGGGCGCGTCCCCGCAATTGGAAGAACTTCAGAGATACCATCAGTCACACGGACCAATACTTCCGGAGAGGATCCGATGAGCTCGAATTCCGGAAACTTGAGATAAAACAAATACGGAGACGGATTCACCTGACGCAAGGCCCGATACAGATTGAAGGAGTCACCTTCGAACGACAGCTGGAATCGCTGTGATAGAACGACTTGAAATATGTCACCTTCCACGATGTATCGTTTGGCTGCCTCAATCGAAGACTCGAAATCTGCACGGTTTATGTTGGAAGAAACATCGCCGGACAGCCGAACCGGTTCGGGTCTCAGAACCTGGTCCGGACGGAGATCTTCTTCCAGCCGGGTAATCCGGTTGCAGGCCGTCTCATAGGCCGCATTCAGATCTGAGTCGGCTTCGATGATCACACTGCTCATGAGCACGATCTGGTGTTTCACGTGATCAAAGGCGGCAACCGTATTGTACAGTCCCCAGATCGCATCCGGTGTTTCGATGTCTTGCGGATTGTTATCGGGAATATTTTCCAGAAGCCTGACGCAGTCGTATCCCAAAAAGCCTACGGCGCCGGCGCGCAGCCGTGGCAGGCCCGGAACAGGCACTTCGAAAAAACGAGTAGTTTCTTGTCGGAGAGCATCTATGATCGTCCCGTCAAACACCTCCGAGGTGTAGGCGACTGAATCTGCTTCTGAATCTGGATTCGCAGGTGCGGCTTCCAGTATTTGAACGACGTCGCCCTCAAACTGCAAGATTTTATACGGATTTCGTCCGATGAACGAGTACCGGGCGAGCTTTTCGCCTCCCTCGACACTCTCAAGCAAAAACGCGAAATCGGTATCCTGTCTGAGCAGGAGAAATGCGGTGACGGGTGTGAGCAAGTCTGCACTGAGCCTTTTTACAACGGGTACGATCAACGGTTTACCGTTTGCGTCATCGCGGCCGGTTTTGATCAGTTCAGTAAAATCGGAAAACGTTGTTGTCATACGGCACCTTGCGGACCCGTGCCGGGCACACCTTCAGGCAGTTGATGCAACGACATGGTGCGGAATGCAAATTCTATATCATCCCGGTCTTGAAACGCAGCCAGAATGCTGACGTTCAGCGCATGACTTGATCCACGCCTTTTTCGCACTTCACAAAGGTACCGCAGCGTGAGCTTCACTCCGTCCGTAGCCACTGAAACATAAACGAATGGTGTCATAACCGAGTAATGAATCAGAAATTCTCCGGACAGTTGTTTGATCTGACTTCTGGCTTGTTTTTCAACAATCGCTGCAGATTCATTCGCAAATTCAGTAATTATGTCGCGCGCAGCTTCCCAATTACTCTTGAATGTCAGCGTATAGCTGAGTTCGTTCCAGATAAAGTTGAATGTCCTCGTATAATTGTAGACCGCGTGTAAATAGACCCAGCTATTTGGGATGTGCACGATGCGGCCCGTACTCTGATCGCCGTCAACCCACCCGCCGATTTCCAGGAGCGTGGTTCGGAGCATCCGAATATCGACAACATCTCCCCGGACTCCATTAATTTCTATTCTGTCGCCTTGCGAATACGACGTTAACATCGTGATTCGCATCCACCCGGCAACACTCATTAAAACCTGGGAAAGAGCGATAGCCATTCCAGCTCCAATGAGTGTCAGAACGGTGAGAATATCTCCGATTTGTCCGGAAAAAAGCAGAATTACGGCACTGATGCCCAAGAAAACGCCAAGCCGCCGGATAGATCTTGAGGTAGCATAAATACGATCGGGATCCGTACCGTATCGCCCGATCAATCGCTGTGCGACCCGGACCAGAAAAAAGATTCCGACGATGACGAGGAGAGTCGTCAGGGACGTACGAAATATTTCGTTTTCGAGAAGTTCTTGCATCAAATAGCGGCGGGTCTAGCGTTCGTTTGACCGGACAAACGGTTGGATTACCGACCAGAAAAGGAATGTATACAATTGTGGATAAGTTTCTCGTATTTGAATCGATCCTGCTCCATCATTTCATGTACTAATCGTATTCTTAGACCTGAATTCTATCCCGTATACCGCCCGAGAATTTCATCCCGCCCCATGACACTCGCCGAATACACCACCATCCCCACCACTCAGATGGATCGCTCGGAGCTCTCCATTAACACACTCAGAACACTGGCCATGGACGCTGTTCAGGCCGCCAATTCAGGGCATCCCGGAATGCCGATGGGTGCCGCCGCTATGGCGTACGTGTTGTGGCGGAAACACATGGTACAAGATCCCGCTACTCCTGACTGGTCTAACAGAGACCGATTTATTTTGTCTGCCGGGCATGGATCCATGCTGCTCTATGGCCTGTTACATCTGGCTGGATACCCGTTATCCATCGACGATCTGAAAAGTTTTCGGCAATCAGACAGCCTCACGCCAGGCCACCCTGAGTTCGGTCATACGGTAGGCGTGGAAACAACAACGGGCCCGCTGGGACAAGGATTTGCGAACGGCGTTGGAATGGCCGTCGCGGAACAATTTCTCGCAGGACATTTCAATCGTCCCGATCACGAAATCGTTGACCATTTCACTTATGCTATTGTATCCGATGGAGATCTGATGGAGGGGATTTCCCACGAGGCAGCTTCAATTGCCGGGCATCAAAAACTGGGGAAATTGATTTATCTGTATGACGATAATCACGTTACGATAGACGGCAACACCGATATTGCGTTTACGGAAGATGTGCAAAATCGCTTCGAGAGTTACGGCTGGCAGGTATTGCGCGTCGAAGACGGGAATGACGTCGAACAAATAGATGCAGCGATTACGGCCGCGCGTGACAATTCGAATCGTCCGAGCCTGATTATGGTCCGCACGATTATCGGATTTGGAAGCCCGAACAAGGCAAATTCATCGTCCTCGCACGGTGCGCCCCTCGGTGAAGACGAAATTCGGGTGACGAAGGAACGACTGGGGTGGACAGCATCTGAAAATTTCCATGTACCCGAATCGGTAGCTGAGCATATGGGCGGCATCGCGACAGAAGGAGTTGCCGCCCGAGAAGCCTGGGATGATTCATTTTCTGCGTATGCGTCGGTGTACCCCGAACTGGCGTCTGAATACAATTTATGGATGATGGGGGAGATGCCCGAAG
>SMXK01000188.1 GCA_004356265.1 Bacteroidota bacterium | reverse complement strand
TGAACCAGAATGGTGACGTAGGTGTCGCTCAAAGCGCGTACGAATTCAGACTCAAGTCGATCATCGGATGGTTCGTCGACGCCGATGCGCTCCAACTCTTTACGGATGTATTTTTCGTATAAAACCCAGACCCAATCCATTATTCCTCAGGCTGTTCAATTTCTCGAAGTGCCCACCCGAAAAACAGATAAAAAAGTGTGAGGACGATTACGAGTATTCCAGCTACCGTACCTAATTCGACTAACGTGATTTCAAATGGAATACTTTGCAAACCGAAATACAGCAGGACAATCGCCGAACCTACAACTACGGTATACTGCAGAACTCGAATCACCCGCTTTACATTCCGATCATGGAATTGCGCGAGGCTCAAAATTCGTATTCCGGTACCTGATTCATCCCCCGCTTCTTCACGAGCTCGACGGCGGGCAAGAGCCCACGTGGCGATTTCCTCGCGACTCTCTTTTCCATGCTGAAGGTCACGTAATTCTGCAGCTTTTGCATGTCCCGGAGTAAAAATCAGGTAGTTCAGCGAATATTTTCCCGATCCGCATACGAGGAATACCACCAACAGGACGAGCACGAGGGCCGACAATTCAAGGGATTGCGTTGGTAGAAAAAGTCCGCCCTGCAGGAGCGCAATTACCACGGCACCCAGTAGCACGGGAATTTGAATGAGAGCAGCAATCCTTGTCAGCAGGCCAAGCGCCATCAATATGCCTCCCATGATGTGCGTCAAGATGGCGACATAAAACACGAGAGACGGTAGAAAATAATCAATTTCGCCGACAGCGATAATCTCCATGATCACCCCTGAATCCGATATGAACAAAACACCCCTGATAAACAGGGCAATGCCGACAAAAACCCTGATCACATCAAGGGCGACATCATTGTGAGTTTTGCCAAATTCGAAGAATGTTACGTTGTCTCGCATTATGAGATAGGGGTCTTTACGGTACAATCGTATGAGTAACAATCGGGTAGGAATCGCAAACCGGATGCGAGGTTACCTCGGAGTAATAATCAATGTACGCGGGAAGTACGGACTATCTCAAGTCAGGGGTTTAACGCCAGCGGAAAGTTTCCCTGTTTTGCGCCTTTAGCACAATTTGTATATTATCAAATCGCGTGTTCGAAAATCGAGTTGGACTATCGATTCTGCGATTCATTTTTGAAGCAACCCCCCAGACCATGACAATATTTAATCGCGCTGCAGGTGTTATTGTAGCGGCAGCTTTTCTCCTCTCCGGATGTGGCGGCGACTCCGGATCAGAGGCTACCTCTTCCGCGCCGTCCGCCTCAACGCCGGCAGCTTCCACCACTCCTCTTGGTACCGCATCCATAAGCGGATCCATCACTTTCACCGGGACTGCTCCAGCTCGAGCCCGAATTCGCCAAGACAGAGAGTGTTCTGCGCTGAATGCTGATCCCGTCACTTCGGAAACGGTGATAGTAAACGAGAACGGTACCTTGAAAAACGTATTTATTTACGTGAAAGAGGGTCTGGGTGAATACAATTTTGCTGTTCCGACGGAACCGGTCGTGATGGATCAGTCAGGATGTATGTACAAACCTCACGTTTTCGGTATTCAGGTCGGACAAACGATGAAGATCCTGAACAGCGATCCGTTGCTGCATAATTTGCATACCCTCCCGGAGAAAAACCGCTCTGCGAATTTCGCGATGCCCAAGCAGGGAGACGAGCGGGATCAGACTTTCCGGGTTGTCGAGGTGATGATGAAAATCAAATGCGATGTCCATCCATGGATGAGTTCGTATGCTGGAATTGTGGATCACCCGTTCTACAGTGTGTCAGGCGACGATGGTTCTTTTAATCTGACGCAGCTGCATGCCGGTGATTACGTGATCGAAGCATGGCATGAGGAATACGGCGTAGCAACCCAGAGTATCACCGTCACCGATAGTGCACAGGTTGCGTTGGAATTCGATTTTGGGGCCTGATAGAACATGGCCTGAATGCCGGCAAAATTACCGGCGATAAATCGTCTTTTCGAGCTATTCCCCAAATGACTTGAGATCCCGTTGAGATCGTGTTTTTTTACGATCCCACAACGAGCCCACGGAACGAGGACGTATGACGAATACCACAGAACACGATCATCATCATGAACTGTCATTTATCCGAAAGTGGATATTTTCGACAGATCACAAGGTTATCGGAATCCAGTATGGTCTGACGGCACTATTTTTTCTCCTTTTCGGATTTTGCCTGATGCTGTTGATGCGTTGGCAGCTCGCGTATCCTGGAGACCCAGTGCCCATTATCGGCTGGTTATTCAGCGACGAAACGATGCCGGGTGGAGTGATGTTGCCCGAATTCTACAACCAGCTCGGAGCCATGCACGGCACCATCATGGTCTTTCTGGGCGTGGTACCGCTGGCGGTGGGGGCGTTCGGTAACTACATCGTCCCGTTGCAGATAGGTGCGCCGGATATGGCGTTTCCGAAGCTGAATATGGCCAGTTACTGGGTCTATTTCATCGGCGGAGTTGTGATGTTGTCGAGTTTCCTTGTACCTGCCGGAGCGGCAAAAGCAGGATGGACATCCTACCCACCTCTCGCTGATATAGAGACCATGGGGCAGACGATGTGGTTGATCGGGATGTTCTTCCTGATCACATCGTCTCTGCTGGGAGCCGTAAACTTCCTGACAACAATCATCCAGTTGCGAACGGAAGGCATGACCTATATGCGGATGCCGTTTTTCACGTGGGTCCAGTTCGTGACAGCGTTTCTGCTGTTGCTAGCCTTTCCGCCACTGGAAGCTGCAGCTGTATTGCAATTGGCCGACCGGCTTATCGACACGAGTTTTTTCCTTCCGAGTGGACTCGTCGTGAGCGGCGAAATTTTGGAGGTTAGTGGAGGCGGTAGCCCGCTGCTATGGCAACATCTTTTCTGGTTTCTGGCGCATCCCGAAGTGTATGTGCTGATTCTACCCGCTATGGGAATCGTCTGCGAGATCATCGCGAACAACACCAGAAAACCACTCTGGGGATACAAGTTAATGGTTCAATCCCTTGTATTCCTCGGTGTGATGTCATTCGTCGTGTGGGCGCATCACATGTTCATCACGGGCATGGGTACGGGTTTGAGCACGTTTTTCCAGATTACGACGATGATCATTTCGGTACCGTCGGTGGTCATCTTGTCCGGGATGTTCCTGTCTCTCTGGGGGGCGTCGATCCGGTTTACGACACCGATGCTTTTTGCCCTGGCATTTTTACCCATGTTTGGAATCGGAGGGTTGACGGGCCTGCCCCTCGGGCTGGCTCCCACCGATATTCCATTACATGACACCATGTATATAATCGGACATTTCCATTACATAGTAGCGCCGGGTACCATCATGGCGCTCATGGCCGGCATCTACTATTGGTTCCCCAAAGTCACCGGACGATACATGAATGATATTCTCGGGAAGATCCATTTCTGGGGTACCCTCATTTTCATGAATGGCATTTTCATGCCCATGTTCATCCAGGGTCTTGCGGGTGTTTCCAGAAGGCTTTACGATGGAGGCCAGACGTACGAATTCGCTTCGGAAGTGATTAAGTACAACGAATTCATGTCCCAGTCGGCATTTCTCCTAGCGATTTTTCAGTTGCCGTTTATCGTCAATTTCTTCTGGAGTATCTGGAAAGGGAAAAAGGTGGACGACGACAACCCGTGGAAGGCAACGACGCTCGAATGGTCGGCAACACCTACACCGCCACTGGCGCATGGCAATTTCGAAACCACACCGGTTGTTTATCGAGGTCCATACGAATACAGTGTACCCGGCGAAGAATCAGATTATCTCCCCCAAAATCAGCCATAGCCCCGTCTGGAAATGGAAATTCCCTACACAGTACATCCAAGACCAGATACCGGCGTAACCAACGCCAAGGTTGGAATCTGGCTTTTTCTGGCGTCGGAAATCATGCTCTTCGGAGGGCTGTTTTCCGCTTACATTTTTCTTCGGATGGGGGCGCCCGAATGGCCCGGGACCACCATGTCCGGTCATTATTACGCATCAGCCTCTGATATATTAAGCGTACCCCTTGCCGCGCTGAATACCGTTATTCTGATCGCTTCCAGCGTGACCATTGTTCTGGCATGGGCGTCGTTGATGACGAACAACTTCAGCAAGTACAGGATCTACATGGGCCTTACGATTCTGATGTCGTTTGGCTTTCTGATTGTGAAGTCCATCGAATACTCGACCAAATTCGAGCACGGTCTGTTTCCGTCAGAATCTACGTTTCTCGCGATATATTTCGTGATGACAGGCCTGCACGCCATTCACGTGATCGGAGGAATTGTCGTGAACGCGTATTTGCTGGGTCCGGGCGCGAAGATGTGGAAAACGAACCCGACCCAATATACCAACAGGATCGAAGTGGCCGGATTGTACTGGCACTTCGTAGATATCGTCTGGATTTTTCTTTTTCCGACCATTTATTTGATATAGAACAAAATCGTGTAGAACTAGGCCCTATTGACTAAAATCTTGATTGACTAGAATCGTATAGAATAATGTCAGAAGCACACTCAGCAGAAGAGGTTCAGAAACACGTCAGGATGTACATGTACATCTTCGGAACGCTACTGGTCATGACAGCTGTAACAGTCGCAGTATCATACCTGAACCTCTCGATAGTTCCAGCACTGGTTGTGGCCCTTGTCGTTGCCACTTTTAAGGGCACTCTCGTCGCCAGGTATTTCATGCACTTGTCGGGAGAGAAACCGATCATCTTTCAATTCCTGATTCTAACGGCGGTGTTCCTGGTATTCATGTTCATTCTGTTCATCTGGGCCTTGTCGGATCAACGGGGGGTTGCTAGTTATGTCTCTTAAGTCATTTCATATCCTCTTTATCACGGTCAGCGTGCTGCTCTCTGTATTCGTGGCTGTATTTGCCATGTCAAATATGGACGGAATTGAAAGAATTTCGTGGATGGGTGGTTCAATCGTTTTCGGCATTGGGCTAGTCTGGTACGGGAGTCGATTTCTTAAGAAAATGAAGGCCATAGAACAGGTGTGAAATGAAACTCAGTCTCTTCAAGTCATTCGTAGCAGTGGCATTTGTAGCATTTCTGTGGGTGCTGACGCCCGACAATGCAGCCGCCTGTAAAGGATGTTTCGGTGCGGGATCCGATCCGGCGATGGTACGAGCAATTGGTGCCTCCATGGTCCTACTTCTTGGATTGATAGGATTTATGGGTGGCGGAATTTTTTCGTTTTTCAAACGATCGGCTGAGAGAGCACAGAACGCTCTTCCAGGTAATCAAACCACTGACGACTAAAAGCCATGTTTGAATTTCTTGATATTAGCGAGTACATGGGGATGCCCGCTGCCGGTTCCGCTCATGCGCCAATGGTTGACTATATGATGGCGTTGGTGCACTGGCTGATGTTCATTCTGCTTCTCGGGTGGGGGGTGTACTTCATTTACGTTCTTTTTCGTTTCCGGGCAGGTAAAAACCCAAAGGCCAGTTATGAGGGTGCTGTCGGGAAATATTCGAAGGTTCAGGAAGCCGTGGTGATCCTCGCCGAAAGCGCGCTGCTGGTTGGTTTTGCGTTCCCGGTCTGGGGCCAGTTGAAAAACGACTTCCCGGCTGAAAACACGGCGTTCGAGGTTCACATTATCGCCGAGCAATTCCAATGGAATATTCATTATCCGGGCGAGGATGGTAAATTTGGAAGCAGGGACATCCACTTGATAGATCTCGCCACGAACCCGATCGGACTCGACGAAAGTGATCCTGCTGGTGATGACGACCTGGTCATGGTGAACGAACTTCATTTACCGGTTGATCGGGATGTGATTATTCAGCTCAGCACGAAAGATGTTATTCATAGCTTTGGTGTGCCGGAGTTCCGTGTAAAACAGGACGCGATCCCGGGGTTGGTTATTCCGATCTGGTTCACACCGACGCTCGAAGGTGAGTTTGAAATTGCCTGCGCGCAGTTGTGTGGCCTGGCCCACTACCGGATGCGAGGATATGTAACGGTAGAAGAGCAGGGCGTCGTTGATTCCTGGATCCGCCAGATGATCGAAGAAGGGGCCGCATTTTAATGAAGGCATGTCCGCAGACGATGTATTCAGGAGCCCGGCTCTCTAAGGACCGGCTTGGATCCCCGTGCCTCGTACCAGACACATCGACTGGCGGTAATTTCTTTAATTCCCTTTCAAGACTTCTTCCCGTTGCTATCGCCCTTATGGTCACGGCGGTTGCACTGGCTTTTGTTGTTCTTCCCGCGGGGGCATCCATTCAAGACGCGGCGATCGCTAATCCGGAAT
>SMXK01000187.1 GCA_004356265.1 Bacteroidota bacterium | reverse complement strand
TGGGCGCACAGTTGACGATCGTCTTTACGGCTCTGCTGGCGTCGATTGGTACGGCTGCTGTTCCCGGTGCTGGCGTTATCATGTTAGTCATTATCCTCGAATCGGTAGGTATTCCCAGCGCGGGAATCGCGCTCATCCTCGGGATGGACAGAATTCTGGATATGTGCAGAACGGTCACAAATGTCACCGGAGACGCAGCGGTTGCGACAATTATCGCGGCATCCGAGAATCAGTTGAGACCGGCTTTTTCGCAGAACGGTTGAACGGACGCTCGCCAGCCTCATTAAGGGATTCTCGTATCGAGACCGGTCGTGGTATGAATCTCATTTCGAAACGAGATTCGATTCCGAGAATTATTAGTACGTAATAAACCGCCGTTTTTACGCTCGTACGGTCATTTCTATTAAATTCGCAGGAAATATTGCGGGTTTGGCACAGTCTTGGTAATAGCCTCTGGCAGTTCATTCATGTATTGACAGCCAGTTAGGTTCTGCAAGACCGCGTGTTTCTTTTCGTCCCTCCGAAAAGCTCCTTTTGGTCTCTGACCCTCAATTATCCGGTCAAACTGTCCTGCTTCCCCTGGCAGGATGATCCCTCAACGACCGGATCCCTTAAAAGCGCGGGTACTCCCCCTCGACCCCTTTCGTATTCGCGCCCCTTTAGACCAAAACCCTCAACTGCGCAAGATTGATCGTTTCCTGCCCCTCGGGAAACGCCCCTTTCAGTCAGCGCATCTTGTTATACCGTGGTCGTTTGTGTCTGCTTTCTGCCCCTCGGGAAGTACCCCTTAATCACGAGCGACCGCGGCCCCTTTATGTCCATGTTTTCGGCCCCTCGGAAATCTGCGACGATCAACCTGACCGACAAAAGGCTCTTTCGAAGTTTTCGAAAGAGCCTTGAATCTGACTGGTACGCTTGAGAGGAGTCGAACCTCCGACCTCTGGAACCGGAATCCAGCGCTCTATCCAACTGAGCTACAAGCGCGCACTATCGAAATATAGATCATCTCGAAGCACCCGACCATGACCTGGGCAGGACTTCGATCAAAGATTGAGTAAATAATTACAGGAGTTTATGACCGACACAGCCCTCATCAAGCAGTTTAAGGCAGACCCGGAATCTGGTTATTCCGCTTTGCTGGACCGGTACACACCGGTAATTCTGCGGATGATACGTCGCTTTTTAACCGATCCGGATGAGGTCATGGAGTCGTATACTTCCATCTGTGAACGGCTGCAGCAGAACAACTTTCAAGCACTTCGCCGATTCAGAATAAACAGCGAATTGACGCCCTGGTTAAGCGTTGTCGTAGCGAATGCCTGCCGTGACAGATTTCGAAAAAATCGTGCAATCTCAGTACCCAATTCAGTTATTTCGAAATTGAACAAACTCGAGCAGTTTGTATTCCGGTATTATTATCAGGAGCGTGTTCCTCAACACGAAATCAGTGAACTGATCCAGGGAAAGAATAACATGGCCTGTTCCTCACTTGATGTCGGTAAGGCCCTGGAAAAGATAAACGACCTTTTGTCCGTCAATAAACGCTGGCACCTGATTGCGGCACTTCGTGCTAATCGTCCGACGTTATCAATCGACGATTCAGATTCGGAAGGATCATTCCCAATTATTGAGACCCTCCAGGGGGACATGAGCATTAAAGATGACGACGACGAGCAGGTATCCCAGCTCAGCGACGCCATTCGGGAGCTCGACGCAGAAGATCAGCTTTTAGTTCTGTTACGTTTTGAGCACGGTATGCGGGCCATTCAGATAGCAAAAATAATGCAGTTTGAAAATCACAAGTATGTGTATACCCGCCTCCGGACCATCATCAGCCGCCTCAGGCGACAGGTGGGAGAGGAAGCAATCGACAACATGTAAGAGTGAATAACTCTTTTGATGGCCTCGGCGTAGACGTATCTTGTTTTACATGAACTATTACCCGACGGCATCTGATGCACGAAATTAACCCGACTGAGTCAGTCCCCGGACCCGTGCCCCCGCCAGTGGAACAGTCTTCCCGCGCTGTCAAATCGCCGCCGGCTTTGAACGACCCGTGGTATTCAGGGCGCCTTATCCCCCTCGACGGTGTGTTAGAGCGAAATGGGTTTTCGCCACTCATTACAATCTTCGGGGGGCTGATTATAGGCCTCGTCTTATTTCAGGGCATCAGCACTGTCTTGACGTTCGTATACATCCTTGGAATAAAGGGCGTCCCGTTTTCGGACTTCCAGGCGGATCTGGAGGGAGTTCTGGTCGAATACGCGGGTCCGCTGATCATATTCAACTCAGTAGGGCAGGTGTTGGGATTACTGATTCCCGGGCTGTTGTTTGCGCGAATGCACAGTTCGAAACCGTTCCAGTTCCTGCGACTTAGAAAAACCGACATCCGATATGTATTATTGTCCTTGTTGGGCCTGATCGCTGTTTTTCCGATTGTCCAGTGGATAGGTGGGGCCGTTGATTCTTTGCCCTGGCCCGAGTCTGTGAGAGCTTTTGAAAAAGCTCAGACGGACATGATTCAGAATATTCTGGATCAGAATTTCAGTCTGCCATTCGCCATCTCCATGATGGCACTGACGCCGGCAATATGCGAAGAGGTGTTGTTTCGCGGTTATGTTCAGCGTCAGTCTGAGCGAATCATGGGCATAGCGGGAGGCATACTGTTTTCAGGAATGATCTTCGGTTTGTATCACCTCCGACCAACTCAGGCCATTCCGCTCGGTCTTTTAGGCGTATACATGGCATATATCACGTGGCGCACGGGTTCTTTAGTCCCTGCCATCACGGTTCATCTTGCCAATAATGCGTTCGCCATTTTTCTCGGGAAATATATTCAAAGTCAAGGGCAAACAGCCGTGGATCTTGAGTCCATTCAGATTCCATTCGTATTCGTTGTGGTGGGCACGCTGTTATTGGCCGGTGTAATCTATATCTTCTGGAGAATGGCCGATGACGATGCAGCTTTGCATAAGCAAGCAATAACAAGCGGATCTGAGGTCAATGCCGAAACTCAAAGGGAATCCTGATGAGCAATAAACAGGTTGATGGGTGGATGACCATCTACTCAACAAGTACAGATTACGAGGCGGAATTGGTAAAGGATCGCCTTGTTGATGCTGGTGTGGACGCTGTGATATTAACGCACAGGGACCGCGCGTTCAGTTTGAATGTAGGCGATATGTCTGTTGTTCGAATTCTCGTTCCTCCTGATCAGGAAGAAACGGCCCGCGGAATTTTAGATTCTCCGCCGATTTCTGTTACAGACTTGACGGACGCAGCCTTGCGTGCCGATCCGATACTGGATGATGAAGAGCCGAACGACGATTGATAGGAAGGCGACAGAATGGGCTCCGGAGCCAAACGAATTATAACTGCAATTGTCGGGATTCCTCTGGTCATTGGTCCTATGTACGCGGGGGGGATCTGGTTTATTTTGTTTATTGCCCTTGTTGTGGCCGCCGGACAATTCGAACTCTACAAAATTCAGAGTAAAAAATCGTGGTCTCCGGCTTCCATACTTGGAATTGCTGCGGGAATTCTAATCGTTCTCAGGTCGGTCATCGACCCCTTTCAGAGCATTCTCATTGCATTACTGATTACGCTGTTTCTGATGGTGATCTTGTGGGGGGGGAATGGCGACCCACTCTCGCGTGTGGGCGAGATCTTATCTGGACTCGTGTATCCGGCGCTATTTTTATCCTTCCTGCCCATAATGCGCAACGGTATGGAAGTAATCGTTGGCGCCCGGGATGCGTTCGGTATCACGCTGATGATGTTCGTTCTGATCTGGGTATGTGATTCTGCGGCATATTACTCGGGCCGGGCATTTGGGGAAACTCCACTTGCACCAACAATATCTCCCAAAAAGACCTGGGAAGGATCGATCGGTGGCGTCGCAGGTGCAATGGCAGCGGTCGTGGGCGCAAAATATTTCCTGTTCCCGATTCTGACATGGACAGATGTCGTCGCTTTTGGACTCATTGCAGGTGTTATAGGGCAATTGGGAGACCTGGTAGAAAGCGCCATCAAGCGATCTGTGAACGTAAAAGATTCGGGCAACCTGCTTCCCGGGCACGGCGGAGTTCTTGATCGATTTGATTCGCTTACTCTGGCAACTCCTGCATACTATCTGTATCTCGTTACCTGTACCACGTACTTGTAGGCGGATTTTCGGAACGTCCACTGAAAGACCCTGTTATACAGATCTCTAATCAGAACTTCGTTTATCACTATGGGATTTCTTTCAAGAAAGCAAGTCCGCAACTCGCGTTTTGATTACGAGCCTCGATTCTACGATCCTGCCAAAGAAGAGCGGCTCAAACGCCGTATGCGGATAAAGAGCACAGTCAAACCCCGCGGACGGCATCAAAGTGCTCTTACAACCGGAATATTGTTTATTCTGGTTCTGATAATTTATCTGAGTATTTAACCGGCGCAAAACGTGTCGGATGGACAGCATTTTTGGGACAGGTTAACCAAGTCTTAGCAGAATTATCCGGCGTACATTCTCCGGAAATCGTGCAGATCATCCGGCAAATGCCCATTGAGCTGGCGAATAAAATCGCTGCGGGCGAGGTCGTACAGAGACCTGCATCAGCCGTAAAGGAATTGATTGAAAACGCCCTTGATGCCGGTGCTACGGAAATAAATCTGATTCTGAAGAGCGCCGGGAGCGAGCTGATTCAGGTGGTCGATAACGGCTGTGGTATGAGTGCCCCGGATGCAGTTCTCGCATTTAGTCGGCATGCCACAAGCAAACTTACCCGTATCGAGGATCTTAATTCTATCCGAACTTTCGGATTTCGCGGTGAAGCATTGTCGTCCATCGCAGCCGTTTCAAAAGTTGTGTTGCGCACCCGCCAGAAAGGTATTCCAACTGGAATTGAAATTAGCGTTGAAGAGGGGATCCCGGGTGATCCCGTCCCAAATGCGACACGAGAGGGCACATCGATTTCTGTCCGTAATCTTTTTTACAATGTCCCGGCACGCCGGAATTTTCTGAAGAAGCCCGCAACGGAGCTCAAGCATATTATCGATAGTGTTCATGTTCTGGCGATGGCTAACGTGAACACCGCTTTTAAGGTCAGTAGTGACGGGAACGTGTTGTTATCGTTGCCTGTACGGAGCGCTGATACCGAATCGGATCTGTTCCGCACCAGACTCGGCAATATCCTCTCCGTCAAACAGCCCGGAAAACTTATCACAGTTTCCGAGTCTACCAGCTATCTGTCAGTTTCAGGTCTGGTGGGAAGGCCCGAGGATGCTCGACGGAGTCGGGGGCAACAGTTTTTATTCGTGAATGGACGATATGTGAGGTATCGGTATATCGAACATGCGATCTTCTCGGCGTATGAATACCTGATTCCCGACGGTACCTACCCACTGTTTGCAATCTTTTTGGATATCGATCCCCGGCACGTTGATGTAAACGTCCATCCGACGAAAGCCGAGGTCAAATTCGACGATGAACGGGGCGTGTATTCCGTTCTCAGAACCATCATTCGAAAATCTCTCGGTATGGCGAGGGCAATTCCGCAGGCCGAAAACGCGCGGCCACTTCAGGGACTAACGATCGACTTCGGAGCCGTTCATGATGAAGCACTGGTTCGGCGCGAGAGGGTATCGGGCAACAAACCTGATTTCTTCGCGGCGAGTCCCGGTATTTCTAAGTTTCCCGGGCAACAGGACATCTCGCCCGGACTTGTCAGCGAACAATTATATGCGGGTGGAATGTCAGGAATTCCGTCACGGGCATCGGAGCAGCAAGTTCATGCGGACGTGCATTCGTCGGACGGAGATTTACTCTGGCAGCTGCATGATTCATACGTGCTTACACAAATTCGATCCGGTCTCGTAATCATTGACCAACAGGCGGCGCATGAACGGGTATTGTACGAAAAAGCAATTGCAAGCCTGAGCGGAGGATTCGGACTTTCTCAGCAGCTCCTGTTTCCGCGAACGATTGAGTTTGACGCTGCGGACTTCGCCCTGATCGAGAGCCTGATTCCGGATCTCAGATCGCTTGGATTCGACCTGGACAAATTCGGGGGAAGAAGCATCATGCTGCGGGGCGTACCAGCAGATATGGTGGCAGGTGATGAGCGATCCGTACTTGACGAAGTGCTGGAGCAGTATAAACATTTTGAAGAGGTCGACAGGTTATCGGGCCACGAAAATCTGGCGAGAAGTATCGCACGAAAAAGTGCGGTCAAACCCGGGAAAAAACTGTCTGTGACGGAGATGAGAGCGCTCATTGACCAGCTTTTCCACTGCGAATTGCCGTACGAAAGTCCGGGCGGGAAACCAACCATTATTCAGCTGTCGGTCAGTGAATTACGAGAGAGATTTGGCCGATCGGGACGCCCGGGAAAATGATCGCTTCCGTTCGTAACAGCATCGAGCGGATAGCGGGCCCGGCACCCGGCCCGGGAATTCTGGCGGCAGTCAGTGGCGGAATCGATTCGATGAGCCTTCTGCATGTTCTGAGGTCGCTTCGATATGACATCTCGTGTATTCACATCAATCACGAGCAGCGAGGAGCAGCGTCTGACGAGGATGCCGTTCTTGTAGGGCAGTATTGTGAGGAACATGACATTCGGTTCGTGGAGCATCGAATCGGCGACAGGCTGACGGCATTGGTGCCGTCGGGATCCATTCAAGCCAGCGCAAGGCGATTGAGACACCAATTATTTCACGAGACCGCAGCTCAGTTCGGAATCGCGCACGTAGCAACGGGGCACAACAAGGACGATCAGGCTGAGACTGTCTTACTGAACTTACTTCGCAAGACCGGCCTGGACGGATTGACCGGTATGCCTGAATCCAGGCCGATCATGGATACTGAAATCAGGCTGATCAGACCGATGCTGAGCATCACGCGAATCACAATTTCGAAATATGCGGACAACAATGCAGTGATATGGTCGGAGGATGCGTCCAATCAGTCTCAAAAATATCGCCGCAACCGGATCAGGTATTCCACTCTGCCGGCGCTTCAGGACACGGATTTAAGTCTCGACGTGATTGACGAAATTGTAGACATGTCGAATGCCGTGCGCGAGATGATCGATCACGCATTGGGGGACATTCTCACACGCGCTTCTATCGCGCTAGACGACACCGATCCCCGTTTGTCCATCAAATCGCTGCAGGGACTACCTGATGTTGTAAGATCCTGGTTATTTCTGAGAGCCATCCGCAAGTGGTTACCCGGCGCACCGGCCAGGCGTTCAACGGTACAGGCGTTGGAAAAATTGATAAACGTCTCCACCGGAAAAAAAATCGTCTTTCAGGAGGGCACGGTTTGGCGCGAGCGTGAGCATCTCGTTTTTGTTCGTGGAACGAGCGATGGTTCTCCGGGAATCAACAATGGCCACGCATTGTTGCCGGCCCTGACAGTAGAGCGTATTACGGGCAGCGTCGATTTGTCGAATATCGCGCTGAAGCCGGGAGCTGATACCGTGCTGGTTGATGCCGCGACGATCGTCGGCGCGTTGGAAATCAGATTTTGGCGAGATGGAGATCGATTCATGCCGCTCGGAATGACGGGCACTAAGAAGTTGAAGTCTTTCCTTACGGATCGGAAGGTCAACGTATCCGCACGGCGGGGTTTTCTCGTGGTCGAAGACGCTGAAAAGATTGTATGGGTGGTGGGGCTCGAGATCGACAACAGGGTGAGGGTGCATCCTGACACAACAGAAATACTCCGTCTCTCCACGACGGAATGATCAAAAATCCGTTCGTGGTTTCTTATTTTCTGTGCTCACCTTTCGAATATGATAATGCAAGAATTGCACCACCTGAGCGTAAAACGGTCATTGACCGTCGGGGGCGATCGGTTTAAAATTTACCTGGATCGGAAAACGATTCGGAATCGGGTTTCTGAATTGGGGGCTGAGATCTCTACCGATTTCGCGGGCAGGACACCGATATTGATTGGTGTCTTGAACGGAGCATTCATGTTCCTGGCGGACCTCATGCGCTCCATCGATATCGATTGCGAAGTGGACTTTCTGAAACTGTCATCGTATGGTGCTGAGAAGATTTCTAGCGGCGTTGTTCAGGAGTTGAAAAAAATCGATGCGTCGATAGAAGGCCGGCATGTTATTGTCGTAGAAGATATCGTTGACACCGGGCTGTCCATGGAATTCATCCTGAAGATCATGTCTGAATACAATCCGGCATCATTGAGTGTGGCAACACTATTGCATAAAACAGACGCCACGAAAGTGGATGTGCGACTCGATTATGTAGGCTTCAGGATCAAGAATCTTTTTGTTATCGGGTACGGCCTCGACTATGGACAACTGGGCCGGAATCTTGCTGATATTTATGTGATTGAGGACGACAGCTAATGAGTACAGACGGAGGCAATAAAAAAGAGCCGCTTTATTACGGCGACTATTTGCAGATCGGGAAACTGTTGGATGCGCAGCACCTGGAGAGCAGTAAAATCGGCGCCACAGCGCATGATGAGATGCTTTTCATCATTGTTCATCAAGCTTACGAACTCTGGTTTAAGCAGATCTTATGGGAGATGGATGCCGTGAAGAGGCTCTTCTCGGGACCCGTAATGGAAGAAAAAGCGCTCGGAAAAGGTGTTGCTCACCTGGAGCGGATTGTCGAAATACAGAGGCTGTTTTCTACCCAGATAGACATTCTGGAAACGATGACGCCGCTCGATTTTCTGGACTTCCGAGATGCCTTGTTTCCAGCTTCTGGCTTTCAGAGCGCCCAATGGCGGTTGATCGAAAATACGTTTGGTCTTCGACCTCAGGACCGGTACCAGTATAACAAGACGAAATATTCAGCCCGGCTGAGTGCATCGGACCGAGACCGGGTAGAAGAAGTTGAGCAGTCTGAATCCATCTTTGATCTGGTACAGGAATGGCTTGAAAGAACTCCCTTTATACGACTGGGAGACTTCGACTTCTGGTCAGAATACGGGAATGCGGTCGATGTAATGTTGGGTCATGATCGGACCTTGATTGACGGAAATCCATTACTTTCAGACCAGGAAAAAATCGACCAGCTCGAAAACCTCAAGAAAACGACAGATCACTTTGCTGCACTTTTTGACGTGGACGCCTACGCCAAATTGATCGCGGATGGATCTCACAGGCTTAGCCACCGTGCACTTAAGGCGGCGCTGCTGATCCATTTATATCGCGACGAACCCATCTTGCATACTCCATTCCGTTTCCTGAAATCTCTCGTGGATATGGACGAAAATTTTTCAGCCTGGCGTTATCGGCATGCGTTAATGGTCGCGAGAATGATTGGCACCAAGATTGGCACAGGCGGTTCATCCGGGCATGAGTATTTACTCCGGGCGGCGGAACACAATAAAGTGTTCTCAGACCTTACCAATCTTTCGACATTTTTTATACCCCGGTCTGTGTTACCGGCCTTACCGGCAAATATAGCCCGGCAGATGGGATTCAGATTCTCACCCGACGATTCCGACTCATAAGCGGGAGAATTACTGGTTATCTCAACTGCCGAACTTCTTGTTCTGCCGCTGCCCAATCGATTTGACTCACATCGGATTTGTCTTTTGTGAGTCGCGCGAGGAGCTCCCTTTGTTTTTTTCCGATCTCCCGCACTCGTGTATACGGTGTAGTTCGAAATGAAACGAGGGAGTAACGAGGTATAAACTCACCCGGAAACCGCCGCTCTAATTCAAATCCGACCTGCCTGCGGAGCGTGTATTCAGGGTTGTTGACGTGGTCGCGCATTTCCGCGTAGTTTTCAAGGGCCATATCGGCAATGGCATTGGCATTCGGAACTCTCGATTCAGAAAAAATCGAAAGTGCATCGTCCCAGGATTCAGGTTGATTGTCCAAAATGTCCCGGAGAACTGTACAGTCCTCAAACGCACAGTTCATGCCCTGCCCGAAAAATGGGACAATGGCGTGTGCTGCATCACCGATCAAGCACACATTGTCTGCCCTGGATGCGTAATTCCAGGGCGCACAACGCACAGTCCCCAGCGTCCCGACCGGATTCTGAGCAAGCTGTTCCACCACATCGGGCATCAATAAACAGGCGTCGGGAAAATGATCCTTCATGAATCGAATACTTTCATCCGGATTCGTCAGAGCCTGAAAACTTATTGCCCCACGGAGCGGCATGAACAACGTGCACGTAAAACTGCCATCCAGATTCGGAAGAGCAATCAACATGAATTCCCCCCGCGGCCAGATATGAAGAGCTTCCTGCGAGAGCCGCGGGAGCCCGTCCGGATCCGGCATGATTTTGAGCTCTTTGTATCCGTGTTGCAGGAGTTCTGTTGTGGATTCAATTCGACCGGCGTCTTGAAGACTTCGCCGGATGATGGATCCCGCTCCATCGGCTCCGAACAAGACTGCAGCGGGAATCGATTCACCAGATTCGAGCGTGACCGTACTCGTATCACAATCGTACGATACACACGGCGATTCAAACCTGATTCGCACATTCGGATAAGTGGATGCGGCCTCGAGTATAACTCGGTTCAATTCAGCCCGGGAAACAGATCGAATAAATTCTTCTGCATTCCGGCTATATGGCTGCAGGAGCGTTTCGCCGTTCACCGCGTGAATCATCCGGCCACGCATCGGTATCGTAATCGAGAGTACCTTTTCCACTATACCAACCCGTTCCAGGGCCACCAGACCCCGCATCGAAATGGCCAGGTTAATGCTGCGTCCACCCGGTGCGTTCGAGGATCGTAAGTCCGAACGCTTCTCGAACACGTCAACATGGTGCCCCAATTCGGCCAGGTGCAAGGCAAGCAGCGAACCCGCCAGCCCACCGCCGATGACGGTGGTTCGGGAGGGCGCGATCATGCGGAAACAGCCTCTTCGAGCAGCGCGACGAAGGTATATACTTCGTCGAAGGTATTGTAGAGCGGTACCGGGGCTACGCGAACAACATCGGGTTCGCGCCAGTCCGCGATGACGGAATGATCATTAAGCCAGTCAAAAACTTTCCGGCCGTTCGCGACCCTGAGAGAAAGCTGTGCTCCTCGATGGGCCTCGTCAGACGGAGTAATGATTTCTACCGACGGGCATCGCGTCTCCAATAAATATTCCATGTATGACGTCAGGC
>SMXK01000186.1 GCA_004356265.1 Bacteroidota bacterium | reverse complement strand
GACAACATGGCCGAGCGTTCCATTGCATCGTTAACTTCCTGCCCTTCGCTACTCACGGCCAGTTCGACTGGCACCACGGCCCTCAAGATCCTGGTCCCGTCGGTAAAGTCAACGAATACCTTTTCGGGCTTCCGCTCGTCATCCGACTCCATCACCTGTTTCATGCTGGCAAGAAACGGTTTGGCGAGCGCAGATCGTTTCTGGTCGTACATTTCGTTGGCCGACTCAAAAACTCGGTCCGCAAGCCCCTCTTCACCGAGACTGGCAATCGTTTCGAGATCTACTTCGAAATCAAGAGCAATAGTACGCAGCAGTTCATCACGCATTTCGTTGAACGTGCCGTCGGCGAAGTGATTTTTTGCCATTTCGTCGATCATGGACTGCAACATGTCCATCAGTTCGCCGCGCATGCGCTCGCCCGTGAGGGCGTGATTTCGGCGGTCGTAAATAACGTGTCGCTGCGCATTCAACACGTCATCGTATTCGAGTTGGCGCTTTCTGATTCCGAAATTATTCTGCTCAATTTTTTTCTGAGCGCGTTCGATACTTTTGTTTACCCACGGATGCGTGATAACGGCTCCTTCTTCCATATCGAGCCTGTCCATTACTTTTGCAACTCTGTCTGATCCAAAGAGTCGCATAAGGTTATCGTCGAGAGATACATAAAATTGACTCTCTCCCGGATCTCCCTGCCGTCCGGCCCGGCCACGTAATTGAAGGTCAATTCTTCGACTTTCATGTCGTTCAGTTCCCAGAATGGCAAGGCCTCCTTTCTCAACGACTCCTTCGCCGAGTTTAATGTCCGTGCCACGTCCAGCCATGTTCGTTGCAATCGTGACTGCGCCGATTTGCCCGGCCTCTGACACGATCAGGGCTTCGGTTTTGGCTCGATCCTGCTTCGCGTTCAGAACATTATGTTTGATTCCTGCTCTCGTCAACATCCTACTCAGAGTTTCGGATGTTTCGACCGTTGTTGTTCCAACCAGAACCGGCTGCCCGGAATCGTGATACTCTCGAATTTTCTCAACCACACCGTTGTATTTTTCCCGGCGGGATTTGAATATCAGATCGTCGAGATCCAAACGAACAATCGGACGGTTTGTTGGGATCACAATAACGTCCATCTCATATATCTTAAAGAACTCCTCCGCTTCAGTCTCCGCTGTACCGGTCATGCCGGCGAGTTTGTGATACAGTCGAAAATAATTTTGAAGCGTGACCGTGGCATACGTCTGGGTGGACGCGTTTATTTTTACACCCTCTTTCGCCTCGATGGCTTGATGCAATCCATCTGAATATCGTCTTCCTGATAACACACGACCTGTGTGCTCATCAACGATCATGATTTTACCGTCCTCAATGATGTATTCCGTGTCCTTCTCAAATTGGATATACGCTTTCAGGAGTTGCTCAACGGCATGAAGGCGCGCAGCGCGTTCGGAGTATCTGGTATACAATTGCCGCTTCTTCTCAGTCTGTTCATTTCGAATAACACGACCATCATTGACGAGTTTATTGGATCGTTTATCATCCGTAAGCGACTCGTCCGCTGCCAGGGTTTCTTCAAGCTCCGCCATTAGCGTTTCAGTCTCCATTTCGAGTACGGCCACGTTGTCGCCTAGATCAGGCAACACAAACATTTCGGAATCCTGACCGGCAACCTTGGCTATGTACGTCTGGCCTTTTTCGCTCATTTCGATGGAGCGTTGTTTCTCGTCGAACGCGAAATACAATTCATCGTCCACAAATGGCATGTTTTTGCCATTATCCTGCAGATAAAAATATTCGGTTTTCAGTTTCAGCTGCTCCGCACCTACACCCGCAAGAACTTTCCTGAGCTTCTTGTTCTTCGGAAAACCGCGGTGCGCTCTGAGAAGTGCGAGTCCGGCATCATTCTCATACTCGGTCGCCTTCTTCGTATCGCCCGCTTCAACTGCGTCGTCACGGTTTTTAAGGTGTTTCTCGGCTTCAGAGACATAACCGGCTACCAATTTCTGCTGCGAATACACCAGCCGTTCTACGCTCGGTTGTAATACTTGAAATTGAGTCTCATCAGACTCCGGTACAGGACCGGAGATAATCAGCGGAGTCCTGGCCTCGTCAATGAGTACCGAATCAACCTCGTCAACGATTGCGAAGTAATGTTTGCGCTGCATGAGCTGATTCCTATCAACCACAAACGAATTGTCTCTCAGGTAATCAAAACCGAATTCGTTATTCGTACCGTACGTGACATCTGATTTATAGGCTTTGCTCCTCTCCGGCGTATGAGGCTCGTATCGGTCAATCACGTCTACGGTCATGCCCAGAAACTCATACACAGGACCCATCCATTCAGAGTCCCTCTGAGCTAAGTAGGGATTCACGGTTACAAGATGTACTCCTTTGCCTACCAATGCATTCAAGTAGACCGGCGCAACGGCAACCAGCGTTTTACCTTCCCCCGTTTTCATCTCTGCAATATTGCTCTTGTGAAGCACAATGCCTCCGAGTAGTTGAACGTCGTACGGTACCATTTCCCAGGTAATCATCTGCCCGCCCGCTTCCCAACTTTTCCCGACCATTCGGCGGCACGCATCTTTGGCGACGGCAAATACTTCCGGTAGAAGCTCTTCAAGGGTGCTTTCGATGGTGGAATACCACTCGGTATCCAATTCATCAAGCTCATCATACAAATCGTGACGGTCCGAAAGGCTGAGCTGTTCGCCGTCTGATGAATCAGTCTTAATGCCGGAGACCAACTGTTCCTGGATCTCCTTTCTGTCTGTCTCGATCTCGGTGACAGCATCTGCAATCCGCTTTTTAAACTCAGGCGTCTTGGCCGTAAGCTGCTCATCTGTAAGGTCGGCGAGTTTATCAAACTCGATGTTGATCTGCTCGACAAGCGGCCAGTATGATTTTAGTGCTCGCTCGTTCTTGTCGCCGAAAATTTTCTTAAATACCTGAAGCATCCGCTGTATTATTTCTAAAGCTGTGTTGTTCTTAAAGCTGTGTTGTATCCGAAACTGTGATATATCTGAAACTATTGAGTTGTTGACCAACTACCACACGTGTCACGATAGAAAATCAGCCACATCGTAATCTGACAAGCTCCAATCTGATAAAGTCCAATCTGACAAGCTGTCATCAAACTCCGCCAAAAGCATCCGTTGCATATCGTCGACCACTACAGACAAAAAATGGGCCGAAGTCAGAATATACTCTGATTTCCAATTCCTGTCTGCTGATTCATCATTGATTCGTGATGCGGAGAACCTCAAATGGGCCCTCGTGTAGAAGCGACCCGATGCCCGTAATCTCATCCGTATCGAACATATTATCCAGCACCAGTCGCTGCGCAGCACATGCTCCCGGAACGCATAAAATCGGGATCGGTGCCTTCATGCTCGCGGTATTTGGCATTCTGAGTTTTATACCCGCGCATCGAGCAGTGGCTCAGCGCGAATCGGTGTCGTTCCCGGTAACACAACAGGACGAGACTACGAGATCCATGGCTCTCGGGGGCCGTTCGCCGGCTCTCCTCTCCTCCGATGCCAGCGCCCTGTTTTCAAATGCGGCGTTATTGTCGACTGCGATGCACCGAACTGTTTCGATTTCGTACTTGAATCATCTGGCAGGAATTAATTCCGGCTCCGTAGCGTACGCAACCACTCTTGACTCCCTGACGACTGCCGCCATCGGAATTCGCTATTTGTCTTTCGGATCGATTGAACGGACAGACGAATTGGGTAACCGGAACGGCTCGTTTTCGGCCGCAGACTTCGATCTCGCGATGAGTCTTTCCAGGAAAATAATTACCGGTTTACGGGCAGGAGCCTCCATTCACTTCTTGAGAAGCTCTCTCGACGATGAATCGGCCTCGGCGCTGACAATCGACGGAGGCCTTGTTTACGAGATTTCGCGAAAAGCATTATCGTTTGGCCTGGTCGTCCAGCAAGTTGGAATTACCATGTCGTCCATCGGCAGATCGGATTCGAAGCCGCCAATTGATGTGCGAGTCGGCATGTCCAAGAGACTGGCTCATATCCCCTTGTTAATGTCGATCTCTTTCTTTCGGTTGAACGAATTGGGCGAGGCTCCGGATCATTTGTCGGCATTCGGACAAGTCATGTATCACACCATCTTAGGAAGCGAGTTTCAGTTCAGCCGTAATTTCCAGGTACGAATTGGTTACAATTTTCGCCGTCACGACGAGTTGAGTTTAAAATCGCGTCTGGATTTCTCAGGGGTATCGACCGGTTTTGGATTGAGGATTTCCAATATCGGAATCGATTACGGCTTTTCGTCCTGGTCTTCGATCGGAGGGCTGCACCGGTTTACGGTGCGGACGAGGCTTTAATTACAGAGAAGCGTAGCGACTTTCATCGGTGACCGCTAAAGCGACCCGTCCGAGCCTTCCTCCGGGACCCTACTTGGATGCGAACAACAGTCCCTTCTTCTGGAAATAAATCATCGTGGTGTCGAGCGTACCGTGACGCATTCTTTTACGAACCTCTTCCACGGACATTCCGTTGTTCAACCAGATGAGTGCCGCCGTATGCGTGAGGCTGTGGGGAGATATTCCTGTTGTTTTAACGCCTGCTGTTTCCAAATGCTGGTTTATCCGACTGCGAATAGACCGCGTGTTCAACCGTTGTCCGTCACTGCGGTGACCATGAGATATAAACAATGGATCTTCCGGACGAATTCGAGAACGGGCATCCAGATACAGCCTTATGGCATTTATCACATCGTGATCTACCGCAACCTGCTGATCTTTTACGGTTCTGCCCTTCCCTTGTGTGCGTAAAAACCATCCGAGCAGCGTCTGTTCAAGATCCTGAACGTCAGCGCGGACGAGTTCGATCTCGCTCATTCCTGCGAATAGCATCAGGAAGATCATCGCCCGATCGCGAAGCTCGATCTCCGTTTCACGTGGAAGAGAATTAACCAGTTTTGTCACGTCGTCCGCACTCAAGACTTTTCTCGAATGGGAATTAGGTCTCCGGTTGCCTTTCACCGCACGAGCGGGATTATGAGACAGGAGCCCGATGTCCACCATGTATTGACAAAGTCTGCGAACAGCCGTCAGATACGTCGAGACGGATACCTGGTGAAGGCCTTTGTCTTCCATCAGGTACGTTTTATAGGCTTCTATATCCGAGGATCGGAATCGGCAGGCAGGGTCCGTTCGGACAAACCAACGGCTGAATTCGTTCAGCGCACGTCTGTAAGTACCCACGGTTTCCTTGCTTCTCTCGCTCAGATAGTCCCGTAGAAAGTCTCGGATGCGTAATTGCAGCTCAGACACCGAAAAATCAATTCCAGCATCTGACCCGGCAGTGGGATCAGTTTGTTTTGTGACCTCTTCCATCGAATTCTCCAACCAGAACCCGTATGATTCGAATCCCGTACGATAGTTACAAGACGAAAGTCTGATTTCGTTCCCGGACGGCAATATGAATCAGACTGACTCCCTCAATAACGGAAGTAAACGTAAAAATGCGACATATTCGGACAGGGTTATCCGAAAAATTACAATTCTTCGTTGGGGTCCAGAGATTCAAGGACGTTTCTGAACTTAGCGAGGAAGGAAGAACCCATCGCTCCGTCGACTACGCGGTGATCATAAGAGAGGGAAACGTACATCATGCTTCGGATCGCGATCGAATCTCCCAGAATCGGATCTTCAATAACAACTGGGCGCTTGGTAATCGCACCGGTCGCCAGAATTCCGACCTGCGGTTGATTGATGATTGGCGTACCCATTATAGATCCGAGTGAACCCACATTAGTAACAGTAAACGTGCCTCCAGCCAACTGATCCGGTAAAAGTTTTTTACTGCGTGTGCGTGTTGCAAGATCAGCAGCAGCGTGCGCAAGACCGACAATATTCTTCTGCCCTGCATCGTGAATGACAGGGACCACAAGTCCTGTTTTTCCGAGTGCGACGGCTATACCGATGTGATAATCTTTTTTGTAATGCACGTCTGAGTCTACAATAGACGCATTCAGGATAGGATGATCACGCAGAGCCTCAACGGCCGCGAATACAAAAAACGGAGTATACGTAAGTTTCACCCCCTCGCGAGCCATAAATGCTTCTTTGTTTGTCTCGCGCACTCGAACCAGCCGCGTTACGTCAACTTCAGCAAAAGATGTCACGTGAGCAGAGGTTGCCACAGATCGGGTCATATGCTCAGAGATTATCCGTCGCATACGATCCATCGGCACAACTTCAACACGTTCGCCAGGCTGCTTGGCAGGAAGGGCGAATTCCGCAGAAAGAATTCGGCGGGGCGGGGCAGCAGGTCCTGAACTTATCGACTGACTCGCTGCCGGAGCGGCCGATCTGTTCTGGAGGTAGGCCAATATGTCTTTCTTAGAAACACGGCCACCGGTTCCTGTCCCCGTAATGGCGGATAACTCTTTGGTGCCGATACCTTCTTTTTCGGCAATTGATCGAACCAAGGGAGATAAAAATCGGCCATCGGGGAGGTGCCGGGAAAGAGGCTCATCCGTGAGGGCAATAACGGGTGCGCTGGCTGCAGCAGCCGGCGATTCGACTGGAGCAGCAGCCGGTTCAGTTGTTTTTACAGGGGCTGTGGTTCGCGTCGCACCAGGCGCTGGCACCGCAGGTGTCGATGATACGGGTACCACCGATCCAGACGTCGTGATTACAGCGATACGCGTCCCAACCTCAACAGTATCTCCTTCGGGCACTAAAATTTCCGAGACGATACCGGCTGCGGGCGAGGGCACCTCTGTATCTACTTTATCTGTAGCTATTTCTAAAAGCGTTTCGTCGAGTTCAATTGAATCTCCTACCTGTTTAGCCCAGGTCAAGACGGTACCTTCAACAATACTTTCGCCCATCTTGGGCATTATGACATCCGTCGTCGCACTCGGTTCTTTCGAGGCAGACGCTGATGTGGCCTCGGCAGGATTCTCCTCAATCGCCTGCTCACTTTCTGTCGTAGCGGGGGCTTTGTCATCAATGACAGTTTCTTCTGAAACAGACGCATTTACATCAGTTTCAATCAGCGCGATCAGCGTTCCTACGTCAACAACTTCACCAGCCTGGACCAAGATTTTGGCCACAACCCCGGCCGCTGGAGACGGTACATCTGTATCAACTTTGTCGGTCCCTATTTCCAGAAGTGATTCATCCAATTCTATCGAGTCACCAGGATTCTTGTGCCATTCAAGCACCGTTCCTTCGGTTATACTCTCGCCCATTTTGGGCATCGTGACTTCAACTTTGGCCATGAAAATCTAAAATCTGGTGCGGACCGAATATACGACGGGAAAACAAAGACGATCGAAACCGCGCCCGGGCCGAAATGTGCCCGGGCGCCGAATCAAATACTTCTTCTATCGAATCAGCGGAGCAATGACGAGCGCAACTACCGCAATTAACTTGATCAGGATGTTCAAACTCGGGCCGGAGGTATCCTTCAACGGGTCACCCACCGTGTCGCCGACGACAGATGCTTTGTGCACATCACCTCCCTTTCCGTACGTCACACCGTCGAACTCAATACCGCCTTCAATGAGTTTTTTCGCATTATCCCATGCGCCACCGGCATTGGACTGGAAGATTGCAAGCAAAACACCGGAAACTGTCACGCCAACTAACAATCCGCCTAACATGCTTTTATCAATGAATCCGATAAATACCGGAGCGGAAATTGCCAGAATACCGGGTAGTAACATCTCGCGAAGCGCAGCCTTAGTAGAGATGTCTACACAGCGTTTAAAATCGGCTGTTGCCGTGCCTTCTCGCAGTCCAGGTATTTCTCTGAATTGACGTCCGACTTCCTTAATCATTTCCGCTGCAGCACGACCAACGGCCGCCATCGCCATAGCGCTGAATACGTAAGGCAACATCGCACCTAATAACACACCCGCAAGAATAATCGGATTGGCAACATCGATGGTCTGAATGTCCGCCTGTTGCATGAAAGCTGCAAATAAGGCGAGCGCTGTCAAAGCAGCGGATCCGATGGCAAATCCCTTCCCGATGGCAGCAGTTGTGTTCCCGACGGCGTCCAATTCATCGGTTCGTTCGCGAACTTCAGCGGGCAACTTTGCCATTTCTGCGATACCACCAGCGTTGTCACAAATCGGACCATAAGCGTCAACAGCAAGCTGAATACCCGTAACGGATAACATTCCCAGCGCTGCGATAGCGATTCCATACATGCCGGAAAACGTGAACGCACCAATTATGGTGAGGGCGAGAATGATAGCCGGAATACCGGTAGAGTACATTCCAAGCCCGAGGCCTGCGATGATATTTGTAGCAGATCCCGTAATGCTGGCTTTTGCGATACCGATTACCGGACTCCTGTGAGTCGAGGTGTAAAACTCAGTCACAAGACCAATCATAACGCCTGCACTCAGACCGATGATTACAGCCCAATAAACGCCCAGTGACGTATAATCCCGTCCGCCAACGGACCATGTTTCCGGCAGCATCATTGTTATAATGAAGTAGGAAACGACAGCCATTATCGCCGACGCACCGAACTCGCCAATATTCAACGCTTTCTGCGGGCTATCACCCTCTTTCACTTTCACCGCAAACGATCCGATGATCGCAACGAGGATTCCCGCACCAGCAATAACCAGTGGAAGTAATACAGCGCCTATTTCTGAAGCCCCGGATGCGGCCGAGAGGGCGGGAATAAAGGCCGCTCCTAATACCATCGTACCGATAATGGAACCGACATAACTTTCAAACAAATCGGCGCCCATTCCAGCAACGTCACCCACATTGTCACCGACGTTGTCGGCGATGGTGGCTGGATTTCGAGGGTCATCTTCTGGAATTCCTTC
>SMXK01000185.1 GCA_004356265.1 Bacteroidota bacterium | reverse complement strand
CGCACACGCCCTTTTTATTTTCGCTACGACAGAGCCGCACAAAGTACCGGCGACAATCCAATCGCGTTGTCAGCGGTTTGACTTCAGGCGAATCGCGACGGCAGAGATCGTCGACCATCTGAAAACAATCAGCGTGACCGAGTCAATTACGATTGACGAAGAGTCGCTTATGCTTATCGGGCGAAAAGGAGACGGAGCGCTCAGAGACGCCCTTTCCGTTTTTGATCAGGCCATTTCACTGTGCGGTGATAACGTCTCCTACGACAAACTGGTCAGAGCACTCGGTGTCGTGGACACAGATCTGTATTTTAGCGTAACCCAGGCTGTTCGGGCGAGCGATATGGGAAGCATGTTCAGAATTGTCGAGAAAATCGTTACCTCGGGTTATGATTTACAGGAATTTCTGGACGGTCTGGAAGAGCACTTAAGACATCTGCTGGTGGTAAATACCGTCGGAGTGGAAGCATTGCTTGACTTAACCGCTGAGTCCAAAGGCCGCTTCGAGGCAGAAGCTTCAGAGTTCAAAGAGTCGACGCTGCTGAGACTGTTGCACATCGCCGCCCAGACATCTGACAGCCTGAGAATGGCCCGTCAACCTCGACTTCGACTGGAACTTGCACTCGTAAAAATGGCAAGCCTGCCGGCGTCTGTTGATATTCGAACCGCGATCGCGAAGTTGGACAAGCTGGACAAGGCAATTCAGGATGCTGACCTCTCGGCGTTTGTCATTCCGCCCAAGCCCATATCACAGTCGCCCCGTGCTGCCGTGGTAACGCCGCCCGTTGTCACGCCGGCTGATGAACCGATTGCTTTGCCGAGTACGGAGACTGTCGCGGATTCGAGCAAATCAGAACCTACAGGCTCTGAAGATTCGCCAGCACGAACTTCTGAGCCAGATCCGCCAACCCCGGCTGCGCCAGCGCCAGCTTCAACACCAACACCTTCTCGATCATTCGATTTCGGGCAACCCGCCCTGACGATAAAGAAGAGTCCCGCATCGGAGCGAGGCGGAAACGCCTCTGCATCCGCAACTGGAGAACCAGCGTCTGCGACCGAATTGGACAACAGTACCGGTCTGCAAGCGGTTGATTCTGCCAGCGAAGCTTCGGGAGCGGGAGAGGTTGCTGTTCTTGAACCACGTTCTGCTAGTCAAGGAGCGGGTGACGAGGCCACCAATTTACTTCTCGAAACCCTTCAAAAGGCATGGGACTCGGTAATCGCCGACATGATGGATCGCCAGATTCGCCTGGGTTCTATTCTCCGTCATTCGTTGGTGGTTAGCGTCAGCGGAGAACATGCGGGAATCGCCGTTCCGGACGACTTCCATAAACGCATGTTGCTGAACGAAAAAAGCACGCTGGGCACATTATTGTCGGAGCACTCAGGGGAGTCAGTGCACGATCTGCATTTTGTAATCAAGCCCGATCTGTTCAAAAATTCTGCGACTGCGTCGGATACCGAATTCGATTCAAAGGCATTTCTGAAGAAAAAGTGCGAAGACAACCCGGCAATCCTGGCCCTGGTCGAACGCTTCGGTGGCGAAATAATGTGGTAGCGAATCAGAGGATCGTGGGAAATCATCCGGCACACGAAACTTCCCGCTGACTTAGTAGAATTACAATGTGATTATTCGAACCCGAAAGATGTAGGATTTTATGTCAGATCAGATGAATATGGCCGATATGTTCGGCAAAATGATGGACATGCAGAAAAAGATGTCCGAAACACAAGACACGCTGGCGGGAGTGGTGGTTACAGCAGAGGCCGGCGGAGGCATGGTGAAAGTTACAGCTAATGGACAACAACGCGTTACCGCTATTTCTATCGAGAAGGAAGTGATTGATCCGGAAGATGTCGAACTCTTGGAAGACCTGATAATTGCCGGTGTAAATAAAGCTCTCGAAGAAGCTGCGAGCGTGGCAAAAGAGGAAATGACTAAAGCAGCCGGAAGCTTTTTACCTCCCGGGTTTGACCCCGGACAACTCGGACTTTAATCAGGTTTTTATGCATTTTACGTCTGAATCGGTCGAAGCCCTGGTCGAACAGTTCTCCCGATTACCAACTATTGGCCGGAAAACGGCTCGGCGGCTGGCAGCTTTCATATTGAAGATGCCTCGCGAGGAAGTTGAGCTTATCGCTTCTGCGCTTCTCGCGGTGAAGGATCGCGTGATCCAGTGTACAACCTGCTTTACGGTAACCGACGACGACCCCTGTCCGATCTGCAGTTCCGTAAAACGTGATCATAATACCATTTGTGTGGTCGAGGAGCCCGGTGACGTCGCGGCTATTGAGCGAACCCACGGATATTCTGGAGTATATCACGTTCTGGGAGGAGTCATCTCGCCTCTTGATGGTGTCGGACCGGACGATCTGAAAATCAGGGAGCTCGTTGACCGGGTCAAAGATGGCGATATTGACGAAGTCATTTTGGGGGTAAATCCGAACGTGGAGGGCGACACAACCGCGTATTATATTACGCAGCTAATCAAACCATTGGACGTCAAGGTGTCGCGTTTGGCTCGAGGCATCCCAATCGGCGGCAATCTGGAGTTCGCCGATGATGCAACGCTGGGAAGAGCGCTCGAAAGTCGCGTGACTGTTTGACGGACCCGCCGGACAATCGATGATTTGGCCTCAAAAGAATCGCAGCAATTTATTCCTTTCCCGGAAGGCTGAGATCGGCCTGTTGATTTGCGTTATTCTGATCCTCGGTGGATACGTCCTCTTTCCGAGTCTCAGGCTTCTTGCTGCCGGGCTTGTCCCTGAAAATTTTACCGCCCTCTTCGCCTCGTGGCAGTCTGCGAACGTACGGGCCCTCGGAAATTCTGTTTGGATATCGATCGCCTCAGTTGCGGGATCCGGCGTCGTCGGAACGACACTGGCCTACGTGTTTTTCCGATTCTCATTTCCCATGAAACAGGCGCTGTCCGTCATGGCGGCGCTTCCGATCGCTCTTCCGCCACTCGTCGGAGTCCTCGCGTTCCTGTTTTTGTACGGAGAAAGCGGAATCCTGCCCCGCGGCCTTCAATCCATTTTCGGTCTTGAAAACGTTCCTTTTTCGTTTTCTGGTCTGTGGGCCGTATGGCTCGTGCATGTGTATTCGATGTATGTGTTCTTTTACTTTTTTTGTGGCGCAGCACTCAAGACCCTGGATCGATCGCTCCTCGACGCATCGTATGACCTCGGCGCATCCCATACCCGGACATTCAGAAAAATAATATTCCCGCATCTTCGTCCGTCTATGATCAGCGCGTCATTGCTCGTGTTTATGATTTCAATGGCTTCTTTCACGGCGCCCATGTTATTCGCAGGCTCAAAGAATTTTCTGACACTGCAGATCTACAACTATAAAACGAACGGAGACCTCGGGTATTCGGCGACTATTTCGCTTGTTTTAACAGTGATTTGTCTAATTTTCCTGGTCATGATTGAGTGGAAAGAAAGCAGGTCCAGAGCGCCGACAGCATCGAAAGGATCTACGCCACCTCCCGTTCCTCTCAAGTCCGGAATGGGCCGTTTGGTCGCTGCGGTTGCGAGTTTTGTACTGGTTGTAGTGTTATTACTACCCATTCTGACGATTATCCTGATCTCCTTTGTTGAAGAAGGAAGCTGGACCTATCAGATTCTACCACAACGGTATACGTTTGAGAATTACACCAGCTTGATTCTTCAGCCAGACGTTGCCGAGCCTATTATTAACAGCCTCATAATGGCTAGCATCGCGACGCTCGGAAATATTCTATTCGGAGTCGCAGCTGCGGTTTTGATCGTGAAGGGGCGTTTACCCGGACGAGGGATTCTCAAAGCCATCGCCATCTTGCCTTTTGCCATACCTGGAACAGTCATCGCGGTTAATTTGATTGTTACGTTTAGCGAGGCTTCAGCTCTATCGTTTGGTCACGTCCTGGTCGGGAGTTTCTGGATGCTCCCCTTAGCCTATTTCATCAGGCATATTCCCCTGATATTTCGGTCTACACTGGCGGCGCTGGAATCTTTTGACGATCGACTCCTGGAGGCATCCGCAGACCTGGGGGCAAGCCGGTTATTTTCGTTCAAAAAGGTCGTTCTTCCTACGATCGGCCCTGGAATCGCGGCAGGCAGCCTGCTTACTTTTGTTATTGCCCTCGGAGAGTTTGTCTCGTCGATCATGTTATACGTGTATGATAATCGACCGATCAGTGTTGAAATCCTTTCCCAACTCAGAATCTACAATTTCGGTGCTGCCGCGGCCTATTCGGTCTTTTTAATGATTCTGATAACATTCGTGACGATTGCCGTGTTTTTCCTGAGGTCAGATAAACGTAGCATCGGGTCCCATGGAAATGCCCTTGCTGATGTTGGGTAGAACAGGGTGTAAGTGTTTATTAGTAGTTACCTTCAGTGGACTTGATTAAGTAGAACAATTCCCGATACCACAGGTATGGAAATCCCGCCAGAAACTGGATATTCTTACCGTTGGATTGGCACACAAAGACACATCGCGTATAGGCACTTCTCGCTACGAATTCTAATTCTTTCGAATTTTTGTTGTTTCTCTCGCAAGATGCTGTGTAACTTGCAGTTACAGTGCAATAATAATACGTTGTGCCCGGGCCGAACGCTGAAATACATATTGAGTCGAGTCGTCAACTCAGACCACTCCGCCAGCTGCTGACACTGCTGGTAGGCGCCGTAATTGCGTCTGCCGTTTTGGTCAGTACAGCAAACACTGACAAGTCAGCAAGCCTGAGAACGTATCAAACTGGATATATTGCTGCAGCAGACACAGATAGTGTCGCTATCCAAATCGATTCTCTTTCTGTATTGAAGGACCGGATAGATTCACTCCTGTTCGCAGGTGCAAATCTTGACTCTCTGTCGAGCGAAGGAAATCGACTTGACTCTCTTCTTGCAGACCTGAGAAAACAGGCGGCTGTCGCCGCGGCAGATACGCTCGATACCCTGCTTATCAAGCGATATTTCACGGCATTCCGGGGCGACACCAGAAGCTCAAGAATCTTCCCGCGGGAAGGCCGGGCGTTTGCGCCGACTTTTGGCCGCTATTGGAGTCATCGAATTGAATTCGATACCACCGCCCTCACGTACACCTCGATAGAGTTCGTTGGGGTAAAACAAATTCGATTTCCAGTTACCCTCAATTATGAAGAGTATCGAAACGCACGTTTGAAGAAAGATATTTCTGACACATGGTCAGAGATTCTTGTTTCTCGCTCGCGCACCGCCGCGTCCGATCGACGTGGCGGACTCGGGTTCGAATTCACGGTTCCCGGTGGCCGGCAAAGTGCGTTTACATCAATTTTTGGAAAGCCGTCGTTCGACCTCCGCGTAAACGGCCAGGCTGACATCTTAGCTGGTTTTGATTACCGCGAAAGTGATCAACAAATAGCCATTACCGGCCGCTCCTCCCAATTGGATCCGAATTTCAAGCAGGATTTACGCCTGGGAATTACAGGAACGATTGGCGACAAATTGAAAGTTGACGTTCAGTATGACTCTCAAAACCAGTTCGATTACGAAAATCAGCTCAGTCTGCATTACACAGGTTATGAAGACGAAATCATCCAGAGTATCGAAGCAGGGAATGTTTTTCTGCCAACCAAAGGCGCCCTTATCCGAGGCGGTCAGAGCCTGTTCGGACTTAAAAGCGAATTCCAGGTCGGTGCGCTAAACTTCATCGCAATCGCGAGCCAGCAAGAAGGGCTGTCAAGCAGCTTGAACATCGAAGGGGGCTCTGAGCCGAATCCATTT
>SMXK01000184.1 GCA_004356265.1 Bacteroidota bacterium | reverse complement strand
CTTCAGCGGGAAAGAATGGCAATGGTAAAAGTGACAGCCGAATGGTTTTGCAGTGAACTCGTAAACAGTCTGCTGCCCGTTGAATATCAGACCGTCGCCCGCGCCGGGTACACCGTCCATGGCCGCCGGGTGCATTCCGTGGAAGTGAATGGTATGCGGATGGTCGCTGGCATTCGTAAAAGTGACGCGAATCAGGTCGCCTTCTACGCATCGAATGGTCGGCCCCGGAATTCTATTATTGTATGTCCAACCCGGGAAAAACACGCCCGGAGTGATCTCGATTTCTTTGTCTGTGGCGACGATCTCGAATTCCCGGACTGTAGGTTCACCGGGACGACTGGTGATTTCACCATAATCGAAATCATATAAGATTTCCAGCGGATCAAATCCATTCCGATTGTGATCTACCGTGCCGACCGCGCCCATATTCCCGGATTCGTGCGAGGCGATCTGGTTTTGATTTGCGTTCGATGCGAAAGCAACTTTGCCTGGATCGAATCCCGCCATTCCGGCGACACCAGCCATCCCGGCAATTCCACTTCCTCGAATCCAATCTCGACGGGTGAGCCGACTTCTCTTGAGTCTTGAAAAAAAAGAGTCCATCTGATGGGTGATTTTGCGCCGGGTATAGGAAATCTGAATATTCAGATCAAAAATACTGCACTCACACACGCCAATCTTCACACTATCGTTAAGATTTAGCCAAGGCTAAAAATAAACAGGTCCACTCAAATTTTCAGTTTACCGGATCGTATTGCAATATATCTACTTGGGACCCATTCGTATTGCGCCATCTAACCGGATGACTTCGGCGTTTAACATCACATTCTCGATGATATGTTTTGCCAGAAAGGCATATTCCTCAGGGCGTCCGAGTCGCGAGGGAAATGGAATCTGCGCGGCAAGAGAGTCCTGAACTTCTTTGGGCATACCTGTGACCATAGGGGTTTCGAATATTCCGGGGGCGATGGCCATCACCCGAATTCCGCTGGATGCAAGATCACGAGCGATGGGAAGTGTCATTGCAACAATTCCCCCTTTTGACGCGGAATACGCTGCTTGTCCGATCTGCCCGTCGTATGCAGCAACAGACGCGGTATTTATGATTATACCTCTCTCCCCTTCCTCGTTTGGCTCATTCTGCATCATCGCCTCGGCTCCAAGGCGCAACATGTTGAACGACCCGATCAGGTTGATTCGAATTACACGTTCAAAACTGGCCAGGTCGTGAACACGCCTGCTGCTTACGGTTTTCCGTCCCAACACGATTCCTGCACAACTGATGACGCCGTGAAGCGAACCAAACGACGCCGTCGCTTCTTCGACAGCCGCCGCCGCGTCTTCCTCACTCGAAACGTCAGCTCGGACAAATCGAGCGTTTCCACCGAGCCGTTCGGCCCTTTCCAGCCCGGCCTCTTCGTTGATGTCAACGAGAATTACATTGCCCCCTTCGGCGGCCAAAAGATCCGCAGTTGCGCCCCCTAAGCCAGAACCCGCTCCGGTAACAATAAATGTGCTTTTTGAAATTCTCATAACGAGTAGGGCAGTTTAAATAGGAAAGAATACGGGTGGCAACCGAGCGACCAGCGGCAGCGACCACCGGGGCCGCGGGACCAGCGGGCATCGTGGCCAGCGAGTAACGTGACCGAGGCAGAGCGACCAGCGGGTGCCCGACAAAATACGCATGCTCTCATTGAAGGGTTTGCGAAATCAGCCCGTACCGAACCGCGTAACCGTCAGATCGTACTGGAGTTCGTTCACCAGAATGATCCCACATGGCCTACAGTATCAAAGCATACAGTATCAAAGAAACGTTTTACTCCATTCAAGGGGAAGGATACCACAGCGGCCGGCCCGCGATTTTCCTCCGTTTTGCCGGATGTAATCTGTGGACCGGGCGTGAGGAAGACCGGGCGGATGCCGTTTGTACGTTCTGCGATACCGAATTCGTGGGTGTGGATGGTGAGGGCGGAGGCAAATTTAAGAACGCTGCAGATTTGGCAGCACATGTCCGAAGTTTTTGGCCCGACCAGTCACCTCCATTTGTGGTGTGCACAGGCGGAGAGCCGCTTCTGCAGTTAGATTCGGAACTGGTTGAAGCCCTCCACGCGAACTCCTGTGTGATCGCTGTCGAAACCAATGGCACACTCGAGCCTCCGGCCGGAATTGATTGGATATGCGTAAGTCCGAAGGCGGACAGCCAACTCCTGCTGAAGGAGGGAAATGAATTGAAATTGGTCTTTCCTCAATCGAACGCGCTACCGGAGAGGTTCGACGCGTTGGAGTTTGACCACTTTTTCCTGCAACCCATGGACGGGACCGCTCTCGACGTGAATACCGCGGAAACGCTGCAATATTGCCTCGACAACCCCAGATGGCGAATCAGCATTCAGACGCACAAAATATTAGGCGTCCGGTAATAATCTGAATTCGAGGGTTCGTAAATGCGCACGATAAGTGTACGTACCATCATGTTATTGTCCGGAGGCATCGTTGCCCTGCTGGGCCTGATGGGAATGGGGTGCGCACAGAATGCCGATGAATACAATCGGAACGGCCCCACGCTGCGAGTAATGACATTCAACCTGGAAGATATTCGATCCGAAGACCTGGAGAGGCTGGACCACCCGAGGCTTCTGGCGGCAGCTGCCAAGATCCAGGAATTACGGCCCGATATTCTGCTGCTCAATGAGATTGCGTTCGACGCTCCTGACGGTCAAAACGCAGGCCGATTTGTAGAGTCTTTCCTGTCCAGGCCCATGTCTGAAAGCCTGGATCCCATACGATATTCTACCTTTATGGCTCCGAGTAACACCGGTGTATCGAGTGGATATGACTTGAACAGAGATGGCCTCATCGTTACCGACCTTCCGATTATTCCGGAATCCGGGCCGGGTGGAACCCCTGGCGAACAGACCCCCAGCGGCCGGGCCTATGGAAATGACAGTTGGGGATTCGGGATGTTCGAAGGGCATTATGCATTTGCCCTTCTCGTACGCGAGGGCCTCACGATAAAAAAGGAAGACGTCAGGACTTTTCAGAATTATAAGTGGAAAGATTTGACAGATCCCCGCCCGCCGGTCGATCCTGAAACGGGCCGATCCTGGTACAGCGATGATGTCTGGACGCAGTTTCCGCTTAGTTCGAAAAGCCACTGGGACGTACCCGTTGAATTGAAAGACGGATTCGTTGTTCATATTCTCGCGAGTCACCCCACACCAGCAGCCTTCGATGGTCCGGAAATGAGAAACCGCCTCCGAAACAGGGCCGAAATAAAGTTCTGGGGTGACTACATCAGTGGCATCCCTAAGCAAGATGATTCGGGAGCAGAGTCGGCGTTCCCCATCGATGCGGCCTTTATTGTTATGGGTGATCTGAATGCAGACCCCGATGAAGGGTCTGCGATCGACGACCCTGTTGGTACTTTCTTGTTGAGCAATGCCCGGATTAACAGTAGCTTTACACCGATTGCTGTGTCAGCTGATCTCCCGGAGTTCGACACATTGGATCCTGATGATACGGCCGCCTGGGGCATGCGAGTTGACTACGTTCTTCCGTCCATTCATTTTGAAATAACGGGTGGGGTTGTAGATAGATCACTAACGCCGGGGTTTGTACGGGTAAGTGACCATTTTCCCGTTTATCTGGATCTTCGAATCTGGTGAAATCGCGCAACATTCGCCTCTGAAAGATCGTAATCGCGCCCTGCACCTGACCCTACGACTGTCTACATGAAAGACCTATTCTCAGTACTTGAGCCGGCCGATTTCACCTATCTCGCCGGAATTATTCAGAGCGATCTGAACGTCTCGAGTGATAGTGAGCTATCGCGTTTGGCAGAGGCCTATCAGGGCGTTGCCGCCGAAAACGGTGCGTCCGACAAAGAGGCAGCCAGCGACAGCGCGCCTGAAGAAATTCGGAATGAACTCTTCGAGCGATTTGAGAAAGAGATTCGGTACGTCGGGTCCTCGGAGTTCGCTTTTGGATATCGATCTCTTACCGGACAAGAAGCGGGTGTTTCGTTCCAGGAAATTGTTCGAGATGTAGCGAGTTTATTAAAGGTAGGAAAACCACCACTCGGGACCGATCGAGAACAAGTTGAATGGGTGGCCGGCGAATATGCGACGGCACAATTTTCTGAGCTCTCTCAGGAAGAACAACGAAAAATGTTGGAATCACTGGGAGTGGAGAGAGACAAAGCGGAGGCTTTTTTGAAGAAATCCGCAGGTGTGTTTGCCCTCCCAATGCTGATAGAGGCCTTTAACCTGGTGATCGTTCAAGGCCTTATCAAAACGATCATATTCGGAACTATTGCCAAAATAATCGGGCAGCAACTCGCGACCCGGCTGTTCACGTTTCTGGTAGGAAGGCTGCCGTGGTGGGTAAACTGGATTGGACCGGCAGCCTGGACCTTATCGATTGGATGGACAACGTTCGATCTTCAAGGACCTGCACGAAGAAAAACGGTACCGATAGTATTGTACCTGGGAATATGCTCGATGCGAACAAAAACGGCCCAACCCGAAGGCTGAGCCGCATTGAACTGTCTCAGGTAGAATTAAGAGTTTTGAACCTTGTAGACCATCGCAGCGGCTGCACCACCACCGAACGGACCGACGAGATAAATCCATCCGTCGCCGAATGACCCGTTGCCCATCGTGATATCTACGATGATGGCGCCGATACCAACAGCCGGATTAAACGCACCCCCGGATATTCCACCGACGGCAAACGCGCCCACCATAACGGTAAAGCCGATTGCCAGTCCGAAATAAGAATTTCCACTGGTCGCATCTGACGTTGCTACGTTCAGCACAACAAGAACCAGGGCAAAAGTGAACAAAAATTCGGCTACCAGCGCCGGAATCATATTCCCGCTGTGAGCGACTGTGAGCGTTTCACCTGTCAGGTAGCTGCTGATGGCTGCTCCGAGAAGAGCCCCGAGGAGCTGTACGCCCATATATTTTGCCACATCCCCGGTCTCGATCGATCCTCGCATCCAGACGCCGAGAGTTACCGCAGGATTGTAGTGTGCTCCAGAGATATGTCCACCCATGTAGACCATCACCATCAGGACCGAGCCTATCGCAAGAGGAGCCAAGGGTGATCCGGTTGCTACAACCAAGCCAATTGTGAGGACCAGGAAAAAAGTCCCGATTAATTCTGTGATTAACTTATTCATTCGCGTGTCTCCATGAGTGGGGTGATTTACTGCCCTAAAGTAAGAGGCGACTTCGGCGCAGGCAAGCAATCGAATACGGCGTCTTTATTCGACGCTGAGGAGCAAATCGGAGTATGAATTCGAGACCAGGTCGTTATCCTTTATACTCATCTCCACCATATAGAATCGGCACTTTTTTCCTGGTAGCCACGGCAGGTCACTGACAACTACTGCTGGCGCCGAATTTCTTCCCGAATCACAGCCCGGACGTGATCGGCGATGAGCCAGTGCGACAATTTTCTTCCATTGATGAGGATGTATGGAGTAGATCGCAACTCTGCGGCCGACCCCATCTCCAGTTCTCTATCGATTCGGGCGACCACGCTTCCGCTCGTTGTGCAAGCTTTGAATTCGTCCGGATCCCATCCTCTTTCTTCAGCAATTGTCTCGTATAGTCTGTTGCCGAGTAACGCCTGGTTCTCGAAGAGTGCGTCGTGTACACCCCAAAAATCGCCAAACTGCTGGCCGCAAATTGCTGCTCCGGCTGCGCTGCGAGCCATCGAATGCATCTGAAGGGGGAAATTCATGAATACGAACTTTACGTCATCCTCAAATCCTACCAGCGCAGGTTTAAAAAATGCAGCGGCTTGTTGGCAAGCAGGACACTGAAAATCCGCGAACTCTACGATGGTGATTTTCGCGTCGGGATTGCCCCAGACGGGCGCTTCGTCGTTCGTAAGAATTAATTTCGGGCGTTGCCGAAAATGTTCGATGACGGTACGGTCTGTATCAACAGTCGCCGCACCCGGCATACCCTTCTGATACTGCCTGGCCCCCGCTCCTCCGACAATAAATAACAACAGGAAAACGATACTTACGTTCTTGATTTTAGGGTCGAAATCGAGAGTGGATGTTTTTCCCATGGCTGCGCTGAAATAAGCACCGAGAAAACTCCCCCACTCCGAAACTCCTTTTTTCAGGCTCAGAGGTAAGGTGAACAACAGGCCGAGATTGGCGGCGTACATCCCGACGCACACGGGGCACAACAGTCCCATGGAGTACAAATTATACGCTTTGTACACCGAGAAGAGGACGGCAAATATCGACATCACAAATGCAGCTGCAACGAACGGAGTTGCGGTGGATGCTTTCTCCCCTGTCGCTCCTGACAGCGCCGCAAGACCAGCAAAAACGTAGAATAAAAATCCCCACCAGGCAACAGGAATCCCAAACATGCGGGCGTAACTCGACGCCT
>SMXK01000183.1 GCA_004356265.1 Bacteroidota bacterium | reverse complement strand
CAGGTGGAATGGTATTTATTGCCTGTAATGCGACAGATCTTGCCGGTAATGCTTCCAGGTTCAGCCAACCACCAGACAATGACGCCATTGCCGTCGTAAGTTCGTACCCGATTTGTTGAGTTGGCACAATAATCAGTTTCGCGTCGAGCGGATGTGTCTCGGTTTCGATCCAGCACGACAACTGGCGATAGTGATATGGAATTATCCGGTCTGTGGTCATGTTTAAAATATAATCACCCCATGTGACATCCGATTGTCACACCCCGCAATTACCTTTACACTGTGTTTGATGAGAATATGAAAGGAACAGAAAAAGGAGAAGTCATGAGCAAAGTCATGATCGCATTTGATGTAGAAACTACTGGAAAGAATTCCGATATGGATCAGATCGTAGAGATTTCTATGTGTCTCTACGATGCTGGTGATGAAAGATCTTTCTCTAAACGGATTAAACCGGATGTTCCAATTTCCCCTGGTGCGCAACGCGTACACGGGATCTCAATGGATGACCTGTCCGATGCACCTCGGTTCAGCGAAGTCGCTGAAGAGATCATGGAGTTCCTGGACTCAGCCGATGTGATTGTCGGCTATAATGTTCGGTTTGATATCCGATTCGTAGAAAAAGAATTCGCGCGTATCGGAAAACAGATCCTGTTGGACGAGAAACTGGTCGTCGACCCACTCAGAATATGGCAGGCCATGGAGCCACGTCGGCTTGAAGACGCGCATCGTCGATTTGTGGGTACAGAAATGGAGAACGCACACAGCGCGGAGGCGGATGTGCAAGCTGCCGTAAAAGTATTGCGAGGTGTTCGGGAGGCCTTCAATCTCCAAGAAGCCGCATGGGAAGATCTGGCGAGACTCACCACTCCAGAAAAGGAATACTGGATCGGATCGTCCAGTCACTTACGGTGGGAAGAGAGTCACGTAATATTTGGATTTGGAAAATATGGAGGACGGCCTCTCTTGGACGTAGCTGCGACTGACTCTGGTTACGTGAAATGGATTATCAAGTCGGACTTCCCTGCCCACGTCAAGAATCTGTGCAAGGGCGCATTGGAGGGTTTCAGAGAATCGGACTATAATGCACGGATTATTCAGGCCTTTGGCGCGCCTCCGGAGAATACAGACGCGTCCTAGCTGAAACGCCGGATAGAGAGTCTGATTTGCAGGTTCAAAAGAATTTCCTTAATTCTGAGCTCTCTGAAATCAAAAAATGGTGATACGTCAATGGAATCGTTCATGCCCAATCCCGTTGCCGTCCTGTTTGCCGGCCTGATACCGATGTTGCTTGGCTCCGTCTGGTATGGACCATTGTTTGGTAAAATGTGGATGGGAATGATCGGAAAAACGGAGGAAGAACTCCGGGAAAATTTTAATCCAATAAAATCATACGTGTTCACGTTCGTGATGGCTCTGGTCATGGGATTCATACTGGCTCACCTTCTGGAAGCTTACTCGGTTGCTACCAGTCAAACGGGGCTGTGGGAGGGGATGCAGGGTGGCTTCTGGTGCTGGCTCGGTTTCGTGATAACCATCGGATATCAGCACATTGCATTTAATGATCAGAAAATCGGTCTGTACCTTTTGAACATGGGCTACAATCTTCTTGCGCTTCTGGGTATGGGAGCGATTCTCGGTATCTGGCGCTAACAAAACCCGTCGCTCCGGGAACGACCAGAGTCAAAACCTCAAGATGCGAAAAATCCGCTCGAAGCCTTGGCCGGAAAGTATGCGAATGATCGGCTTTAAGCCTTGGCCGGAAAGTATGCGAATGATCCGCTTTAAGCCCTGGCCGGAGAATATGCCGTATTTATTTATTCTACTGAAACTGAAAGGCCGGATTTCGTAGAATCAGTCACCCGTCGGCTTAATACAGATGGGACCTGGAGTATTTCAGGCCACTTTATTATTTATGTTCTACATCACTCTCTTGAACCGGTAGCTCCGCCAGAAACATGACAAAGACCTACGAGACATCGATATATACAGAGGAACAGCTTAATCGAGCGAAAATTCGGGGGCAGATCAAGGGTTGGGCGCAAGGCACAATATCTACTGTCATATTTCTGGCAGTTCTGAAATTTTTGAGCTGGCTTTGGATTCCGATAGTGATCCTGATAGGAGTCGCCGGATTCAGTGGTTATCGGCACTTGAAAAAGAAAACGGATCCGCTGGAAGATCTTTAAAAGTCATGCCGGGACATGTTGTCTGCCTCTGCATTTTCGATATAGGCCTTGAGTCCCTGCAGATCGGACCGGTACAGATCGAGCAGTTCACGCGTGTGCGTCGGGCTGATGAACGGCCGCATCCATCCGAGGCGATCTAACTTAGAGTCAAGATGGATCGTTGTCGACGAGTCGTAGTCGACGAACCTGTATTCGAAGAACGCAGCTCCCCTGCGAGCTCCGGCTTTTCCTCCATTTACGATCAGGCTGATCGATTCTTCTTCGATAAACTCCGTTACAACGACGTCAAAACCGATCTCTTCACCTTCGATCGATCGCACTTCTTTCCACGCCAAGCCCTGTTCAAAAGCCGATCCCGATACGATTGAAATGTCCACCAGATTCTTCCGCCAATCCGACCATTTGTCAACTGTTATCATTGCGGCGCAAACTCTTGCGCACGGTGCATTTATCTCGACATTGTCTGAATAGATGTGTCCCATGCTCTCTAAACGACTGTAGACTGCATCCTGTTACATCCGTCTCCCGAATTCATTTTGTGGATTTCTAAAATGGAATGTCTCTTGTCGCCGGGGATTCGGTCGTCACGCTGACAGAATCGGAGGGATTGGTCGCCGTTCAGGTCGATAATCCGAAGCCGAAATCCATATCGCGCAAGACGGCAGTCACTGCTGTTAGATTCGGATCAGATTAAACAAAGTGATTCCGGATCGAAACTATCGTCACGCAAGTTGGAAATCTTGGAACACCTCGTTGATGAACAGACGGAAATACATGTGGCAGACGATTTATATATCAGCCCGAACACCGTTCGAACGCACATCAAAAGTATCTACAGAAAATTACACGTAAACTCCAGAGCGAGTGCCGTTCAAGAGGCCTTTCGTCAGCATCTTATGAAAGACTGATTCTGTCCTGCTATCCGTCCTTCTGAACAGGAAAATTATCACTGGCGGCTTTTGATGCCTGATAAATTTCGAGAAAGAACCGGTCGGGTCCGATCATGGCTTCGATTTCAGATCTCCTGAACACGTCCATAACCGGGCCTTTGACACCCGCAAAATAAACTTCAATTTCCTGATCCTGGAAAACCCTGATTGCGTCTGTTAAGGCATGTATACCTGTTGAATCAATACCGTTTACCGGATACGCGTCAATAATAATGGCTTTGATATTCTCCCCGCGCCCCGAACATGATTGAACAACTTCACTGAAATATTGGGCGTTGGCGAAATATATGGTCGAGTCCATACGCAGGATACAGATCCCCTCGTCCGGTATAGCGTCTCGATTTCTGGCAATGTTTCTGTAGGTGTTGGTGCCAGGCAATCGGCCAAGGAAAGCAACATGGGGACGACTGCTTTGATAAATCACTATAACGAGTGACATCACAACGCCGAGTAAAATCCCCTCCTCAATCCCAAGGCCCACAGTAGCCAGAAAAGTCCCCGACATCAGGAAAAAGTCCCGGCGATCGACGCGCCAGAGAAACTTCATCTCTTTGTAATCCATAAGTCCGAATACCGCGACCATTATGATTGCAGCCAAAACGGTCTTAGGGAGATTATAGAAAAGCGAAGTCAGGAAAAGGAGTGTCACGGCTATGACGGCCGCGCTTATGACGGCAGCTATTTTTGTTCGTGCACCGGCTTGCTCATTAACGGCCGTTCTTGAAAAGCCGCCTGTTGTTGGGAACGACTGAAACACAGATCCGAGAATGTTGGCGAGTCCCAGACCAATAAGCTCCCGATTGGGATCAATCTTATACCGATGTTTAGTCGCGTAGACTTTAGCAACCGCTATCGATTCCATAAAGCTTACAAGCGCGATCGTCATGGCCACAGGAATCAATGCCTGTATCATCTCGAGATCAAAACTCGGTACGTAAAAAGACGGCAATCCTCCCGGGACGGTGCCAACAATTTTAATGCCTGTGGCGCTCGCTCCGAAGTACCATACGAGCGTCGTTCCCAATACAACTACCACAAGTGCTCCTGGAAATGTTTTATTCCAACGTTTCAGTCCTAAAATTACGAGGATGCTCCCGACACCGACCAGAAGTGTTGCCAGATGGGTACCTCCGATGGACGCTGCCGCGCTGAGTACAATCTCATGAACATGGCTTGATCGCTCTATATCTATACCCAACAGATGCTTAAGCTGACTGAATCCGATGATAAGCGCTGCAGCTGACGTGAACCCGGTCAGGACAGGATGAGACAGGAAGTTCGTAATGAACCCGAATCGCGCAAGTCCCAGAACAAACTGGATGATCCCGACCATAAGTGCCAGTACGATCGATAGTTCAACGAATGTACCCGCGTCACCTCCAGACAATGGGCCCACACCAGCGGCCACCAGCAGAGAAACCATGGCGACAGGGCCGACCGCTAAATGCCGGGATGATCCAAACAGGGCGTAGACAAGAAGTGGGACCAGCGAGGCGTACAAGCCGTAAATTGGCGGCAGTCCCGCCAAGAGTGCATACGCCATCCCTTGCGGGATTAACATGACGCCTACCGTGAGCCCTGCAACGAGGTCTCCGGTGATGTCGTCACGCACGTAACGTTGAAGAGGGTGCAATTCGCTCAAAATAGTACTGATGACTGGCAGAGTGTGGGGTTATGCTACACCTTCCACGGTCTTTGATTGAGCGAGAGTCCAGTTGTCGAAATTATCATTTACATACGCGACATCGTGGCCTTCACGGGCGAGATACGCGGCGGCTGCAGCCGCCCGAGCGCCGGAGCGACAGTGAACCAGTAACTTTTGCCCGCCGGGGATTTCATTCAGCCTCGCCGAAAGCCTGGTATGCGCAACATTCACCGCTCCTGGCACATGGATTGATTCGTATTCGGCCAATCGACGCACATCAACTGTGGTAACTCCGTCGTCGTCCTGAGAATCGAGAACTGCCGCAAATGTAACCTCGTCTATCGAAACGAGAGATCCAGACCTCTCCAGCACGGACAATGTGTCCAGAGTCGAAAATCCCTTAATATCGTCGATTCCAATTCGAACGAGATCTCGGACCGCTTCTTCTACATCCCCTTCTTCGATAATCAGATATACCGGCGTTTCGTCGTCCACGTACGAGCCAACAATCGTATTAAAGCTCTTGTCGAGCGGGGCATACAGTGAACCCGCGACGTGCGCCGCCATAAAAGCCGACCGATCGAGGCGGGTGTCAACTACAGCGATGTCTTTTCGCCCGGCGAGAGCATTAAGCGCTTCTGCGTTGAGTTGTATAGGCGTCGGCAATTCGCCCAGAACTCTCGGGCCCTGTCGATTGTCCCGTTTCATCCGGGCGAAATAAGTCGGTGGCTCAGGCTGTCCATCCAGGATGTACTCAACAAAATCGTTTTCACTCCTTTGCGCCATATTAATAGAGGCATTAAAGCGCTTTTCGTAACCGACCGTAGATTCAGGAACGGCGCCCAACGATTTTCCGCAGGCACTTCCCGCCCCGTGGCCGGGCCATAGCCGCAAATAGTCCGGAAGCTCAAGAAACCGTTCAATCGATTTATACAATGTCTTTGCAGACGGTATCATCATGCCCGCCATCCCCGCAGCTGACTCGAGCAAGTCCGGACGACCGACATCACCGACAAATACGAAGTCACCACTCACGATTCCCATAGGTTCGTCGGCACCGCCACCGCGATCGGTGACGAGATAGCTCAAATGTTCGGGTGTGTGGCCTGGTGAATAAACCGCTTCAAACTCAATGTTGCCAATTTTGAACGTATCTCCATCCTTCAGGAACTGAAAGTTGTACGAGCTGCCCTTCAGCCATTCATATTGCCACTCCTCACCGCCCTCGGCTGAAGCATAAACCTTTACTCCAAGCTCGGCGAATTCCCTCAACCCACTCAGGTAATCAGCGTGAATATGCGTGTCAGCGACAGCAACAATTTTCAGGTCTTCCTGTGCAGCCAGCGCGAGGTACCTGTCAATGTCTCGCTCAGGGTCGATTAATATGGCTTCCCCGGTTCTCTGGCAGCCAATCAGATAGGCATACTGCGCCAGCTTTGGATCAACTATCTGTCTGAAAAACATAAAACTTTCACCGTGAATTCTATCTATCTGAAATTGGTATTATTGCGGAAGGAAAGGCCGCATCAGCCCGTACATCCAGGCGCCTGTAACTGCGCTCAAGAGGGCTACAAGCAGAACCAAAGTCCCGGTTCCGATGAGTGCAAAAATCGGGCCCGGACAAGCGCCAAGGAGAGCCCACCCGGCTCCGAATATGATACCACCGAACATCTGGCTTTTCCCTCCCTCAAATTCTTTCGGCTCAATAATCAGCGGCTCACCCGAGGCGGATGTCAGCTTCATTTTTTTAATCAGAAACAGCGACAAAGCAGCAACCGCGACTGCTGAGCCTATGATTCCATACATATGAAAACTTTGAAACCGAAACATTTCTTGTATCCGAAACCATGAAACAGCCTGACTTTTAACGAGAACTATTCCGAAAACGAGCCCGATCAACAAGTATATAATGTACCCGGTTCGCCGGGCGCCTTGCGCCGTTGAGCCATTCTCTGAAGCGCCTTTCTCTTGAGATCCTTGCGCCAGAGACCCGGCGTGTGTGTCCGATGTCATGTTAGTATCCGGTTCATAGCAAAAATGGGTATAAAAAGAACGTAATTATCAATCCGCCGATGAAGAAGCCGATGACAGCAACGAGCGAGCCGAGTTCCAGATTTGCTATCCCGGTAATGGCATGTCCGGATGTGCAGCCGCCCGCATATCGCGCACCGAAACCAATCAAAAAACCACCCAGGACAATCACGATAAATCCGGCAGGGCTGAGCAGTGATTCCCAACTGATCAGTTGGACCGGCACCAGTCCCTCAAAGGTCGTAAGACCCAGGGCCGTAAGATCTTCAACCGTAGCATTCGAAATTGCGACCGATTCCGAGCCTGAGAGAACTTGAGCGGCGATGATTCCTCCGATAAAAATCCCAAGCGCCATAGTCAAATTCCAGAGGCCTTTCCCCTTCCAGTCATAATTGAAGTACTCGATTTCTCCCGGTACGGCGGCCGCGCATATATGACGCAGACTGGCAGAAACACCAAACCGCTTCCCGGTAAGAAGCAGAAGTGTGGGCACAAATAATCCGATCAACGGTCCGGATACGTACCAGGGCCAGGGCGACGATAATAGTTCGATCATATTGGAAAATGTACGCCTGTGTGTAAAGATTTACTATCGTTATCAATATAGAACTATTTAGTTATGTATTAATATTCCACACACGTAATTCATCATATATATTAGCCGTATTCAACATAATATAGACTATTGTTAAGCATGTTATTAACATTAGGAAACTTATTAGTCGTATATTTAACTCGTTGTTGACTGGTATTATCGCAAATCTAAATAAAAGAGGGTATGCAAAAGGGCCTGGTTCGGGAAGAGATGTTAATAAAAGCTGCGCGACGTTTTCAATTGCTGGGTGAACCAGTTCGATTGCATATTCTAAATAATATCCAGACTGCAGGAGAAATGAACGTGCAGGAGCTCATAGACGCGACGCGACAGAATCGGGCCAATATCAGCAAACATTTACGCCTTTTAGCGACGGAGGGTATGGTTTCCAGGCGAAAAGACGGCCTGTACGCCTACTACAGTATTTCAGATCCGAGCCTGGCGGCCATCTGCCTGCTTGTCTGCGGCCAGATTAGAAACGAAGAAGAGGTACTTCTGTGAGCAATTCGTGGTGGCCTGCATCGCCCGATGATACAGCATCCTGATTCCGGCGGTATTATCATGCGAATTGATATTTTTTAAATTCTCCCGGATTAGATGGCATCGCCCCCGATTCATTCCGAAGCTTTTCAGTCTGCTGCATTAAGGAGCGAGCGATTTCGCATCCTCGGAATGCTTGGCTTTCTTATAGCTGCCGCGATAATTGTTGGTCTGCGCCATCTCACAACTGATTCTGCTGTCGAGCAGTCGTTTGTGCTGAAAGTTGCTGGATTAATAGTTCTACTTGCCGTCTATGAGGCTCAAATATTACGTGTAGTTGGCCGCAATCAACTTAGTGGTTTGGAGCCACCGGTATGGTTATGGGGAGTAAACCTGATAGTTGAAACCTCTTTTCCCACACTGCTATTATTTTTGATCGCCACCGGGTCTGATAATGGTCCGTATTCGGCCCTCGTCGCTCCCGGGATCCTGCTTTATCCGATCTTTATCATCCTGTCTACTCTCAAACTCAGTCCCAGACTCTGTTTCCTCACCGGATTACTCTCGACCGGCGGGTACTTGCTCGTTGTTGTCTTCGTATTCAGTACTACCGAAGCGCCGGAGTTCGGAGTGTATTCGCTACCGCTATACATGACTTATGCGGCTACAATTTTCTTAAGCGGTGCGGTTGCCAGTGGGGTTGCCGGACAAATCCGAAGCCACGTTGTAGCGGCTATGAAGGAAGCCGAAACACGGGAGAAAATGGAGCGGATCAAGCAGGACCTGAACATCGCGCGGACGATTCAGCAGGGCTTATTGCCCGAGTCGATGCCAACGGTCGACGGTTTTCAGATTGCTGGCTGGAACAAACCCGCCGACGAAACCGGCGGGGACTACTATGATTGGCAGGCCATTTCGAACGGCTGCGTAGCCATATCGCTGGCCGATGTTTCAGGTCACGGAATCGGGCCAGCACTCGTAACTGCGGCGTGCCGTGCATATGCCAGGGCAGCCTTTCCGACGGTCTCAAGTATCGGGGAAGAGATGGACAAAATCAATGCGCTCCTGGTCGAAGACCTCCCGTCTGACAGATTCATCACGTTCGTCGTGGCTGTGATTGATCCGGCGACGTCGCAGATTCAATTACTTTCCGCTGGACACTCTCCCCTGTTATTTTTTACCGCGGCGGACGGTAAGGTGGAAAATTTCGCAGCTCACGGAATTCCATTCGGCTTGATGGCTGGCATCCCGTATGGGGATCCGCAGGTAATTGACATGGCAAAGGGGGACATGCTCGTTCTGATTACAGATGGATTTACCGAGTGGATGAACTCGGACGACGAAGAATACGGGGAAGACCGGATCAGTGAGGTGCTTCAAGACGCCAGAGATTTGACACCTGCTGAAATAATTGTCCGGCTCTACGATGCGGTTCGGGAGTTCGGCAGCGGCGTTGAACAAGCCGACGACCTTACAGCGGTGATCAT
>SMXK01000011.1 GCA_004356265.1 Bacteroidota bacterium | reverse complement strand
GAATAGTTTTGAATCTGGATCTTTACTGATCCGCAAACACGATTAAAACATGCAGGGTTTAGTTCCAATTTTAATCTCGGCTGTCGTCGTCATCACGGGTGCGTGCATCGTGATGATTCTCGGATGGGGAGTCCGTAACGTTCTTCAGGGGAAAGTGAGTCCCGTAACGGCTGGTATTTTAGCCATTCCCGTTGTGACTATCGGGGTACTCGGTTTGGCGGTCTCTGAAACATGGCCAGAAGCGTTCATAACCGGAGTGCTCATCATGCTGGTTTTGACGGCTGGATCGCTCCTGATCTCAAGCATTCGAATGATGCTCGGATTATAGATTTCCGAGCGTCTTTTGGGCGGACTATCTTAAAAGAGGTATGTGATGGCACTAATAAAAAAGAGGAAGAGGGTTGAGGGTGAGATTCCAACAGCTTCGATGGCGGATATCGCTTTCCTTCTTCTCATTTTCTTTCTTGTGACAACAACGATTGACGTTGATACGGGAATTGGAATGGTTCTTCCTCCGAAACTGGAAGAGGATGTTACCCCTCCTCCGATTAAGGAGCGAAACGTTCTGAAAATTCTAGTGGACCAGCAAGGGATGGTACTTCTGGAGGACAAACCTTCAGCGATCAGTCTCATTCGGGCGGAGGTGGTCAAGCACGTTTTGAACGAGGGCAGGGATCCGGCTTATTCCGAAGCAACGGATAAAGCACTCGTATCGATCAAAACAGCTCGTGAAACTCCGTATGACGCATACGTCCAGGTCCTTGATGAAGTTTGGATGGCATATTTTGAGATGTGGGATTCTGAGGCCAGACGGTTGGGTTACGCCTCGTATACTGATATCGTCGCCGCTCAGGGATCGGACAATGCCGTCCGTCGCAAAATCAAGGCAGCCATCTCAATTGCTGAACCTGACGATGCCTGACGTGTTCGTCCGACCCTCTTCTCTAATCTGAAAGAAATATCCAGTAAACATGTCCTCGCACTTTAAAAAGAAGGCTAAAACAAAAGAAGAGATACCAACGGCGTCCATGCCGGATATTGTCTTCATGTTGCTCATCTTCTTCATGGTGACGACTGTGCTCAGGGAAACGACGGTTCAGGTTCGAACGAATCTTCCCTTCGCAGAAGCTCTGACCAAGATCGATCAGAAACGGCTGGTAACGTACATCTACATCGGACCACTGAAGTTGGAAAACAACCAAATCGGTGAAACCGGTGTCCAGATTGATGATGCGCTGATAGAAGACTTGTCAAACGTCCGCACGATCATGTACCGAAAACTCATCGAGCAGCCGAAATTGATCGTGTCTATAAAGAGTGACCAGGCGTCCGAAATGGGAATCCTGATGGACGTGCAACAGGAGTTGAGAGAGGCGGGTACGCTTCGCGTCAATTATTCGACCAAGCGCGACGTTCAGTAATTCCTGTTCAGGCGGGGCTGGCAATATTCGTCGTTCGATCGACCGCGCGTCGCAATTCTGAGTGAAACCTCACTGAATTCGAAAGAGCTCTGCAACCGCAGAGCTCTTTTTGTATACATGGGTTTTCGATAATATGATTTTGGCCTGGAGAGTAAAAGCGGGCGGAAATCTAAGAATAGATTAACTATGGGATACAGGATAGCGCTTCTTCCAGGTGATGGAATCGGACCCGAAGTGACACAGGCTACGATCACGGTACTCAATGCCACAGGCGTCGATATCGACTGGGTGTGGCATGAAGGTCTCGGTGCAGAGGCCATGGAAACACACGGAGTGCCTCTTCCACCTGCAGTCGTTGAGTCTATTCGCGAGTTGGGTGTGGCGCTGAAGGCGCCGATTACGACACCAGTAGGGAAAGGATTTCGAAGTGTGAACGTACAGCTTCGACAAGAGCTTGAGCTTTACGCAAATGTTCGGCCGTGTCAAAGTTTACCCGGAATCGACTCACCATTCAAAGATGTCGATATCGTTATTTTTCGGGAAAACACCGAGGGACTCTATTCGGGGATGGAGACTTATGATGCAAAGAATGACATCGCCGATTCTATTGCGCGCATCTCTCGTGTCGGGTCCCAACGAATCATTCGGTATGCCTTTGAATATGCTCGCGAGCATAACCGGCCGCACATTACGGTCGTGCACAAAGCGAATATCTTGAAGCTTACTTCGGGGATGTTTCTGGAAGTTGCCAACTCGATGTCAAAAGAGTATCCCGATGTGACGTATGATGATAGAATCATCGACAATATGTGTATGCAACTTGTGACCCGGCCTCAGGAATACCAGAATATTGTTACGACTAATCTGTTCGGCGATATACTGAGCGACTTGTGCGCCGGTCTGGTCGGTGGGCTCGGCGTCGTGGCTGGTGCAAACATTGGCGATGGCTGCGCTGTTTTCGAAGCGGTTCATGGTAGTGCGCCAGACATTGCGGGACAAAACATAGCCAATCCTACAGCATTGATTCGTTCCGCAGAACTCATGTTGCGTCACCTGGGTGAATACGCGGCGGCCGAAGCCATCCGGCTTGCCTTGATCAACGTATATGAGGAGCGGGAGGGTTTAACGGCGGACATGGGAGGAACGGTGGGAACGAACGAATTTGCTGAAAATCTTGCTCGCGGGGTTTCTGCGCGTGTTCAGCTTGGATCCTTGTCATGATTCAAAGAATCCAATCCGTTTATCTGCTGTCAGGTTGCTTGTTTCTGGCTTCAAATTTCCTGCTGAGTGAAGTTTGGACGGGCCCGGCAGCGGAACATTCAGACTGGTTCACCCCGGTCAGTCTCGGCCTGAACAGTCTGGGCATCGCAGGCGGTTTATTTTCAATAGCCCTCTTTCGCAACCGTGATCGTCAATTGCAGGTGATCTCCGCAATAATGGTTACATCACTGGCTGGGCTTATTGTTGTAAGCTTTTGCCTCTATTCCGGAGGAATCTTGCCGGGCGTAGAATCTGTCGAAGCGAATTCTATTCAACCCTTACTTGCTGTCATCACTCCCTTGAGTGCTACAGGCTTATTCACCATGGCAAGACGGGGCGTGAATACCGATATCAAATTATTGAGGTCAGTTGATCGACTTCGTTGATTTTCTGAACGCTGACTCCGGAAGATCAGAAAATCTACGGTGTCCTCGAACGAAATAGTCCAGCACAATAGACCTCGAATAATGCGGTAAGATCGATTTCTCAGTTCTGAGAGGCCGTTCCGACTTCATCGATGCTTTCATGACGTGGGCCGAGCCGTATGCTCTCAGAACCGCAAAGGCTTCTCGCGGCTTGAAGAGCAACAGCAGTCGGAGAAATCCTATTCCATCGAGCAAGACCCGGGCCGGAAAAATCTTCAACCAATCCTGAGGCGTCAAATTTTTGTACAACGTCAGGATATTATTCCTGTAATTCAGGTACGTCTTGCGCGGAGAGCCCTGTGGTAACGACGCTCCTCCAATATGGAACACTCGACTTGCACTCACTGATTGAATGCTGTACCCCAGGCGTTGCAAGCGCCAGCACAGGTCGATCTCTTCCATATGCATCTCGAATCGTTCGTCCAGGCCACCCAGTTTCAGATACAACGACCTTCTGATGCATAAAGCAGCTCCGGAGGCCCAGAATAATTCGACATCATCGTCGTATTGCCCAGTATCTTTTTCCATTTCAAAGAACAAGCGACCCCGCGTAAACGGATATCCGAATCGATCCAGATGCCCACCTGCGCCGCCCGCATATTCAAAGAGTGTTCTGTCCTGAAATTGTAACAATTTCGGTTGAACAGCACCGATTTCAGGTTGATTCAGGAGCCTCGCTACAAGAGGCTCGAGCCATCCCGGCTCCACCTCAACGTCATTATTCAGGAGCACGATATAGTCTCCGGTCGCGTGATCCACCGCCCGATTGTTGCCCGCGCAGAAAAGCAAATTTGTGGAGTGCCTGATTATTTCGATATTGGGATAAGTAGAAGCAACCCAATCACATGTTCCATCATCCGAGGCATTATCTGCCAGAAGAATCTGAATATTCGGATACGTAGACGCAACAACGCTGGGCAAACATTGCTGTACGGTCTCGATCGCGTTATAGGTCAATATCACCACCGATACAAGTGGTGATGAAATAGCTGGGTGATCCGTGTCGAGTTCCGTGTCGATTTGCATATCTATCAATATAGGATCAACGGAGCCGGAAGGACCGGCGGTGATACTTTGTGGGGCCATAAGTGTCCAGCGCCGCATAATGCTTGCGAGTCGGATATCCCTTGTTAGAGGCCCAACCATACCCGGGATTTTCGAGATCTAATTTCTGCATCAGATGGTCACGATGTGTTTTTGCCAGTATGGACGCGGCAGCGATACTGTGGCTGCGGGCGTCTCCGCCAATAATTGTTCTATATGGCCAGGGACTATCCGGAAAACATCGATTTCCGTCTATCAGAACGTAATCTGGTCGCAAAGAGAGTGACTGGACAGCCCTTTTCATTGCTTCCATCGCCGCCCAGAGGATATTCATATGATCGATTTCTTCAGGAGAACATATCCCTATGCCATATGCCAACGCGGAGTTTATTATCTCGATTCGCGCAACTTCTCGTGTTTTGGAAGACATTTTTTTACTGTCGTTCACACCATCTATTTTACACTCCCGAGGGCAGATAACAGCCGCTGCAACCACGGGGCCAGCGAGGCAGCCACGTCCTGCTTCATCGACGCCGGCAATGTGTTGTATTCCGGCCGACCATAATTCGCGCTCGAATATCAAGCCGGCACTGCCCGCTTCATTGGAACCGGGGTCGTCAGTTCGGATCGATTCAAAAAGAGAAGGCTGGATCTCAGGATTCATTGAACTGGTCGGGCAGGTCATTTTCGTATAGGACAATATCACCCTCGCTCAAAGAATTGCGGATAAAGTCCTGGGCCTCGAATAACGAAGAGACCACACGTACGGAGTCGTCAGGAAATCCTGCTTCTCGCAGTCCGTCGGCAATACTTTTTGTTTGGGCTCGTCCAACCAGAATGGCCATGTCCGCTGCAGCTGCAATCTGTTTTCCAAACGTCCGGTTGGCTGCTTCTTGCTCATCACCAAGCTCTATCATCCCCGGCGTTACAATTACCCGTTTGCCGGTCGTGAAGCGTCCCAGGATCTCAACGGCATTTCTGGCGCCTACAGGATTGCTGTTGAACGCATCGTCGATTACAGTAATCTGACCGTCCTGTTTTAACTCAAGGCGGTGGGGAACGGGAGAAAGCCGAGTAACTGCGTGTTGAATCTGACGCAGGCGCAGGCCATATATTCGACCAACAGCGACAGCCATCAGGATATTAGTAACATTGTGCAGACCTAACAATCGCGTCTGGAAGAGGGCTGATTCTCCTGATTCGTCGCGCACGGCAAATGAGCTGCCAGTCGGGCCGTAGTCGATATCCATTGCTGAAATATCCGCTTTCACTTCCGACTTCGTAGCTACAATCCAGGAGCGTCCGGCGAACGAATCAGCCATTCTCAACACTCGTTCGTCGTCACCGTTCAGGACGGCGGAGCCTCCATCGCGAACGAACGATAACAAAGACGCCTTCTCCGCCGCGATTGCTTCGATCGACCCCATGGAGTCAAGATGCGCTACACCTACCGAAGTGATCAAAGCAATATCTGGCCGCGCGATATCACACAATTCCGCAATATCACCCGGATGGCGCATCCCCATTTCCAGGATTAACACCCTGTTCTGAGGGGCCAGGGAGTTGTTAATTACCCGGCAAATGCCCATCGGTGTGTTAAAAGATCCTGGCGTCGCCAGTACATCAAATCGATGGGCAAGAACTGTTTGAACGGCGAATTTTACACTGGTTTTGCCGTACGATCCCGTTATGGCGATAATGTCCAGATCGGCGGCATTTGCGAGAATCCCCCGGGCTTTTTGTTTAAATCCGTTTCGGATAGTCGCTTCGAGTGGTTCAAGAGCCACAACAGCGAGCCCGATCGAGGCGGGCGCAAATAGATCAGCCAGGTATAATCCGGAAACAGTCAATACGAATGTCATCCACGGGCCGTCAGCTCGAAACAACATGTGAGGCAGAAAAATAAGAACAATCGAGATTGCAATCGCGACGACCCCGATTCTTCTCATTCTGGCTGTAAACACAAGTGGTTTTTTTAAGCGGTCCCTCCTGAATCGGCCGGAGGAGGAGAAGAGGCCCGCCCAGGTGAGCCAGGCCAAACCCAGCACGAAAAAGCCCGTGAAACCAGATTCCGGGAATTCCAGAGCAAGTACGGAAAGTCCGAAATACAGTCCAACTAACGCGACCGCTCCAGACAGGTGCGACTTTCTGACAACAGCATCCCTTACGTGTGAGCGAAGCCAATCCACATATTCGCCGGGCTTATATCCTTCCAACTGTAGAAGATGACCGAAAAAGAGTAATCTGCGAGCAATGCGCGACAAACAGGATAGAACTGCCAGGGTCGCTATTGTAATTACAACGATCACAGGGCATTGATGAATTTAAGCGTGCCCTGAATGGCGATATCAGTCCGATCCAGAAACGCATAGTGCCCGGCATTTTCCACGACCATTACTCCAGCGTCAGGAATCCCGGATTCGAGAGCCTGTATCTGTTGCTTGTCGATATCTCGATCATTTTCTCCCCAGAAGATTAACACCGGGACGCGAATGTGCTGAAGACGCTCCTGCACATATGTGTTTACGGTGAGCACGAAGGTCTCACGCATAATTCCGTCAAGAGCCCGGTAATCACTCGAGCCGAGGAGGGACCAGACAATCGTATGCCGGAGCCAGTCTAACCCGTATTCGCGAGCTCTTCCGGGCAGCAGCATGAAGGGCGCTTTTAATACGCCCGCGACCGTTCGTTTCACGCGGGTACCAAAGCTTGCCGCTCGCCGGATTCCAGAGGGGCTGAAAAGGACGAGCCCAATCGTAAATGCTGACAATTTAACATCTGACGCCATATACAGAGCAATTCTTCCTCCGTTCGAGTGTCCGACAATCGTAACGGGACTGGTCGAATGCTTCGCAAGAAATTGAGATACAGCATCTGCTTGCTCCGGCAACCCCCAGGGAACGGGCGAGATGGGGCTGAGCCCATGCCCAGGCAAGTCAAGACTAAAAACCCGGCACTGATCTGCCAGGCCATTGATCAACCCCGACATTACAGCCGACGAGCTCCCCCATCCGTGCAACACAAGCACTTGATGGCCGTCTTCTACTCCTGTGACAGCATATCCCAAGGCAGTCTCATGGCCTTTAATATTGACAGTCACGGTGCTGCGATGGGATGCGGAAGACGATCGTTGCTGCAAGTTGAGAAACCAACTATATTGTTATTGGTAGCAGACGGACTGCTGCACGTGGCTGCTGTCGATTGTCCACTGCTGTTGATTGCACGAAACTGTTGATTCTAAGCAGCTGTCAAGCCTGTGCAGCAATATTTGGTATCCTGGAGTGGCCCGTTATCCGCACTCCGAGAGAAAGATACTCAAGTCCCCGATAAATGCACTGTATGAATATGCAGGTTTTTATCGGGTCTGTGGTCCAGCATTAGTTCATGAGCTCGCCCCATTTCAGTGAGTTCGCACCCTGTCCGGGCTTTTCGTCCGGGCTTGTTTCCACCCAGTACTACAATGGCTGAAAAAACATTTGATGGAATTCTCGAATTGATCGGGGAGAAGAAGTTTGGATTTATTCGCGAGTTCAGGCCCGATCTTCCGAAAGGGAAAAAGGATGCTTTTGTTTCTCCGGGAATTATCAAGAAGTACAACCTGAGAGACGGGATGCATCTGGAAGGGACACTCCGACCCGGGCGAAAAGGAGACATGCAGGTTCATCATATCGACCGTGCGATGGGAGAACCCATAGAAGCGTGGTCGCGCACGTATGAGTTCGAAACGGGTCGGGTTATTTTTCCGGAAGAGAGAATCAAGATGAATCTGGAGGCTGACAACACGACACTCCGGTGTGTTGATCTTGCGGTACCCATCGGGAAAGGGCAGCGCGTTTTGATTGTAGCTCCTCCCAG
>SMXK01000182.1 GCA_004356265.1 Bacteroidota bacterium | reverse complement strand
CGCAGGGGATCGTATTTGCGGTTTGACGGATGGGCCATGGTTCAGCGCATCACGTATCGGTTGTACGGCGACTTACCGGACGACGATGCTGACGCGATTCGGGCGGCGGCATCAGAAGGAAGTCGCAGGATGATTCCAAACCTGTCTGTCTCAATGTTGTGGAATTTCTGATGTATGTTCGCAACTATGGTAATCGGTGTAACAGGCGGAATCGGCAGCGGCAAAACAGCCGTCTGCAAATTGCTGGAGCAACACGGCGCCAGCGTTTTTTATTCCGACGAGGAAGCACGTCAACTCATGCAGTCTGATGCCCGTGTTCGAGAAGAGTTGGAGACTGCGTTTGGACCGGAAACATGGCTGGAAGACGACTCTTTGAATCGGAAATTCTTGGCGTCAGTGATATTCAGCTCAAAAGAACAGCGCTTGCGAATGAATACCATTGTACACCCGGCAGTCCGGAAGGCGTTTAATTCGTTTCGACTCAATCATGAGCGAGACGGTGCCCGGCTTATTGTGAAAGAAGCAGCATTATTGTTTGAATCAGGTATTCAAGAACTGGATGTTATAGTTGTCGTGGATGCTCCTATAGACTTACGTGTGCAACGAGTTATAGATCGAGACGACGTCACTGAAGAACAGGTTCACGCGCGCATTCGAGGGCAGATGCCGGCAACTGATATGCGGAAGCGAGCCGACATCATAGTCGACAATTCCGGTTCGGAAGATGATTTGCCGGCTGAAGTGGAGAACCTGCTGGCAGTTCTGTCTGCGTACAGACGCTAGATTGCCGCTTAACATTGTGGCGGTCGCGCCGATCAAAAAAGGGCAGGGACAAACGAAATCGTCGAAGGGATCGGCACCGCTATGGTAAAATTATCGTCTATTTATGGAAGAACCGTATCACTCGTAGTGATAATGTTCATCATGTCATTTGCCATATTGATTCTCGCGTTTACGTCGATTTCGGTTATGAATTCGAGAGACGAGATCAGAAAACTTGAAAAGACGGTGCTTCTGGCCAATACGTCCGTCAGGGATTTTATCATTACCCGCGACCCGGTGTTTGCGAAGCGGACAGAACTGCTCCTGATTGAGTCTGACAAAATTCTGAGGACAAAAATAGATCAGGATGGTTTTGATCAGATTCATACCGAGCTCCTAATGTACCTGCATTCGATCTCAAATTTGATCGACGTGTACTCGGAGAGAGGATTCTACGAAGAGGTTGGTGTTGAGGGAGCACTTCGATCCAACATGACAGTAGTCGAGCAATATCTCAGAAATGCCGACGATATGGAAGGCGTCGCCATGGTTCTAAAGACTCGACAGGCTGAGAAAAATTACTTGCTGCGAATGCGGGATGAATACAGAATGGAGGTGCATGCCGGCGTAGACGAAATCCAGCAACATATCGGTCAGGTTCCGAATTTAAGTAACGCTGCTGTTTCTGAACTCGTAGTAGCTCTCGCCGAGTATCAGCGCAATTTTGATGATATCGTATATCTGACTGGAAGGGTCGACTGGATTAAAACTGAGCTGGGAACGATACGCGAATACCTTTCAACTTCAATCGCCAACGTAATTATCAGGGGCGATAAAAAGGCTCAGAATTACCTCTGGACAGCTCTCGCACTGATATTATTCTCTTTCGTTTTTGGGATCTTGTATGCGACATTTGTTACACGAAGTATAGTACGCCCACTTGAACACTTGCGCGATGCGGCCCGGGCCCTTGCGAAAGGTGAGATGGCTTCATTCGATGTGGAAGATCATACAATTGTAGGTGAGCTCGGAGAGTTATTTTCGGAGGTAGCGGAACAGATTAAGCAGAGGCAAGGAACCGAAGACGAGCTCCGCGCATCAAAAGAAGAGCTCCAGAATTACGCAGACGAACTTGAGAAAACGCATTCTGAGCTGAATGATCGTGCCGAAGAATTGTCGACTTTGGTTGGAGAACTCAAAGCAGCCAAAGAGATTGCTGAAAAGGCGACTCGCTCTAAGACATCGTTTCTGGCCAGCATGAGTCACGAAATCCGTACGCCACTAAGTGGAATTATCGGAATGACCAGTTTGATGGCGGACGACGACATGGATGACGATCAAAGCGAAGTAATCAGTGTGATCAGAAGCAGTGGCGAAACGCTCCTCGCATTGGTAAACAACATCCTCGATTTTGCGAAAATCGAACAGGGAGGGCTCACGTTGGAAGAAGAGCCCATGGTACTGCGCGAATGTGTCGAGGCGGCTTTGGACGTCGTCTCAAAACAGGCTGCGGACAAATCTCTTGATCTTTCGTATCAAATCGATCCATCAATTCCAGAAAGTATCACGGGCGATCATTCGCGCCTGAGACAAATTTTTGTCAACCTGCTTGGTAACGCCGTTAAATTTACGGGGACCGGAGAAATTGCTCTCAGCGCCGAGGTTGCTCAATTAACAGATACAAGTATCGAAGTGCAGTTTGCCGTCGAAGACACCGGCATTGGAATTGCCGAAGAAACCTTTGAGTCGCTTTTCAAACCATTCCAGCAAGCAGATGTCTCGACGAGCCGAAAATTTGGCGGGACGGGTCTCGGTTTATCAATTTCACGGCAACTCGCTGAGCTGATGGGCGGTCGCATGTGGGTCGAAAGCCGCGTGGGCGCGGGTTCAACGTTCTTTTTCACAGCGACATTCGCTCTGAGCTCAACGTCCACAACTGCTACCCCGGTTCGATATGCTGACGGGAAAAATATTGTGGTAATGAACCGGAATCCATTGTTCGGTGCCTCCATCAAGGTCATGGTAGAAAATGCTGGTGGCCTGGTACACATGGCTGAATCGGAAGACGAGGCTGTAGATATTATTAAGAGTGTGGGTCGGATCGACATGATTATGATCAACGACAACGTTGATGGACTCGATGGCGTGGCCAGTGGGGCGATCGCTATGTCTCTGCAAGCAGAGGCACCCGATTCTAAAATTGTATTACTCAGAAATCTGGGAGTCCGTTTTCCAACCGGTGCAGTTACAACGTGTCTTCCCAAGCCTTTGAAGCATACCGCGATGAAGCAGTTGTTTGTTTCAGGCAAAAGCCCGGCAGGATCACAAGACGATTACCCAACCGTTACCGGACGCACACGCGCAGCCGACCGGGGACCTAGCCGCTCTGTAGCGCACAGCCTGAAAGTTCTACTGGTTGAAGATAACCTTGTCAACCAGAAAGTCGCTGTCAGGATGCTTGAACGCCTTGGTTATAAACCAGATGTTGCCAATAATGGTGCAATTGCGGTAGACGCCGTTGTCGAAAAAGGTTACGACGTGGTTTTTATGGACATTCAAATGCCCCACATGGATGGAATTTCAGCGACCGGTGCCATTCGGAGTAACCAGGATATCAAACGGCAACCGTTTATTATCGCACTGACCGCGAACGCCACTACCGAGGACAGACGGAAGTGTCTGGAAGGCGGCATGGATGATTATGCCAGTAAGCCGGTCAGCACCGAAATTCTTGGTCGTCTGCTGGAAAAAGCTGCCGTTGCACAGCGTATGCGGCACGGATCCCTTTTGAGCACCAACTAATTAGGGCCTGTTAACAGACCCTAATCTGGTTCTTGGCTGATTAATTTATTTCGAGCCTCGGGATGAAACAGCAATACCGGAAGACCTGCGAGTGCAGGCAATACAGCGTTTATTCCAAATAGGCCGAGTGCGGCTGCCACAGCCTCAGGTGCGACGTCACCCAGCGACTGAAAGAAAAAAGCTACAGTTCCTTCGCGAATCCCCAGGTCCGTAAAGAAGAGGTTTGGGACGAATGATTTGATAAAAAAGACAAATCCTGCCCCGGACATCTGGGTTGAGAAATCGGCGGGAACGCCTGTAGCGATAAGAAGCAGGCTGAATTGACTTAACGAAATCAGGTATCTGGCAGCGGACGCTACAAACAACCATATGGTTGTCGCCCGCGAGATGTTATTCACGAAGTCCAGAGAGGGCAAAACTCGTCCCAGCAGTGGTATCCTGGCCATTGTCGAAACAACGCGAGACGGAAAAATTCCAGCGGCGAAAAAAAACAACCCCCCGATTGCAGCTCCGGCCGCAACTGGAATCCATATCTCCGATTCGAGAATTCCCTCATTTACAGCAAACAGGAGGGCGACCACACCACCCACGAAATACAGGGCCGTTCTGTAGATCCCCTGAACCGCGAACGCGCCGAGTAACCGGGCTTTCCCCAGTGTTCTATGGTAATATATTCGCGCGCCCGGCTCACCGACTCGAGCGGGCGTTACCAACGCCAGAGAGTATCCGGCCATTACCGCGCCCGAAGCGGACCAGAATGGAATCTTTGGTTGAATCGTTCGCAGCAACAGCCACCAGACGACAATACTCAATCCAACACCCGGAATGGAGAGCGCTGCAGCCAGATAGATATTCCCTCGATCAGCCTCACTTAATGCCTGTAGAATCGACCTGGGCTCTACGAGATACATGAGTAGCCCGAGAACGCAAACGGAACCAGCGATTTGAAGGGCTATTTTTACGACCCGGCGGGCCCCGAAATCATTACCGTGAGGTATTGACTCAGGCGTTTCCACTACTCCTTACCAGCGACACTCGTTAGAGCACTTCGCTCGATCCGCAGCTTGGTGTTGTTGTCGACTTGAACAAGCACACTCGTTTCGTCGATTTGATTTATAGTCCCGTGGATTCCGCCAATCGTGACGATGCGATCACCTTTCACAATAGCCTCGATCATCTTCTTTCGAGTACTTTCTTTTTTCTTCTGAGGACGGATGATAAAGAAGTAAAACACGATGAAAATCAGGATCAACGGGAGGAACATCGCGATCGGATTAGCATCTCCGCCGGCCGGGGCGCCGAGCAACAGATAAGGGGTCAATGGCATGATAGAAAAGGTTTTGTCGGGGTGAGAAACTACGGCTACAGCCGATATCACTGTTCGAAGATACGGTCGGGCGTTGATCCAGTGAAAAAGTACGGACAAAAAAATAGGGCAAGCTTACCGCATCGCATCGCTACAACCCTTTACCGCTGCTGCCTTCCGGCCCTGACGGAGTTCAAAGGGAGCTGACCGCGCGGGACTTGCCCCGGCGCTCCCGTACGTAAGCGTGTCGGACAAGTTCCTATTCAATATTTTCTCCTCGCAAGACATTTTTAATTCTCCAAAACGCCATAATGAGCACGATTCCGACCATAGTAAGTATTACGTGCCTGATCCTGACGGTCGCTTACGTCGGGCCGTTGATCTGGGCCGGAATCGGGTTCCGAAAGTTGTTCGAGAGCACATTGGATATGCCCGACGGGCCTACAAATGAGTTCGTCTCTGTTGTAATCGCAGCGAGGAATGAAGAATCAAATATTGAAGCCTGTTTGTCGTCTATTTGTAAATCCGATTATCCTTCTGAGTTTTTTGAGATTATTATCGTGGATGATGATTCAACAGACGAAACGGTGACCGTTGTTCGTCGATTTGCACAGGAGTTTAAAGGGGAAATATCGATTCGGGTTTATTCCTCGCCGGATCCACCCAGTACGGGTCAGAAGAAAGCGGCTCTTGGTTACGGCATTGGCAGGGCAAGTGGTAATATTCTTCTGTTGACAGATGCGGATTGTCATGTCTCGAGAACGTGGATGAGTTCAATGATCTCCAGTTTTCGCACCGACACAGGATTGGTGGCCGGCCCGGTACAATTCGATTATGATGCATCTGCCTGGAGTCGAGGTCTGGCGTTGGAATTTATGGGATTGACCGCATTAGCGGCAGGGTCATTCGGGCAGGGGCGACCGTATTCGTGCAGCGGTGCGAGTATCGGCTTCAGGCGTGATGCGTACGAAGAAGTTGGGGGATACGGCGGGCTCGAGCACCTGTCGTCGGGAGATGACGAGATGTTAATGCATCGTATCGCCCGAACGGCCAACTGGCAAGTGGCCTATTGCCGCGTGCCGTCCGCGGTTGTGAATACAAGACCACCGTTGTCGCTCCGGGGTCTTCTTCAACAACGTCGTCGGTGGGCGTCAAAGTCTATCCATTATGAGCATTGGAGTTTGCGAGCGGGAGTTGTTGGCGGCTTGTTGTTCATGTCGGCTATCATCGCGTTATTTACTGCAGGATTTTATAACTCTCTGTACTGGATTATATTATCATTGATGATTAGTCTTAAGATGATTGCTGAGATGAAACTGTTATTTCCGTCAGCGCGCGTGTTCGGGAGGCGTGAACTACTCCGTTATCACATTCTGGTCCAGCCTTTTCACGTTTTATATGTAGTGTGGGCAGGTCTCGCTGGTTTGTTTGGCGGGTTCGAATGGAAAGGCAGAAAATTAGTGCGATGAAAACGCCAGACAGGTAGTTGTCACGATGAACCCCTTGACCTTCCTTCATTCGTCTCCCGGATATTCGACATCCGTATCCCGGCTATATGGCAACATATTCCGGCAAATGGGATACCTCCCCTGGCTCTCAAACAAAATCGTGACAAGGATCACTGATGGCAGACGGGACCCTGGCGGTGGTGCCGACGGTCAAAAATTCGACGATGGAAAGTCGGCGCTGCGCGCGAACAGGAAAATATATCTCACATTTGATGATGGTCCGGGCGCGGGTACTCTTCGGGCGATAGAGGCGTTGGCGGCAGTTGGTGGTGCAGCGTCATTTTTTTTTCTGGGTTCAGAACTTGACGCCCTGCCCGGCGCTCCAGAACTATTTGAGCGCCTGGCAGATGGAGGTCATACCACAGGTTTGCATGGGTACGCTCATCTCAACGCGTGGAAGCACAGCCCGAGAGAAATTGCCGCTGACCAGGAACGAGGACTCGATGCGCTGAAACGGTTCGATTCGGTCCGTTGGGCGCGACCGCCCTACGGTCGCCTGACGCCGTCACTCGTACGATGGTATAAATCTCACAAATTGACAATCGCCTTCTGGGATATAAATCCGATTGATTACGATTCGAAAAAATCCGGGCGTACACGCTCCGAGATTATTGAGTTTATTCTGGAGTCCGTTCGGCCGGGATCGATCGTCCTGCTTCACGAAAACAGCGCTGTCTGGTGTGATGGCATACAAGATCTGGCACACAACCTCGTGTCCGATGGATGGGAGCTGGCGGCCCTTCCCGTTGTCAGCGGTACCGCCGGCGTCTCTGGACACCTAGCCGAAGCCGAAGCCGAAGTAATCTCTCTCTTTCGATGAGTCAATGGATCCTTATTGCAGGCTGCGGAATGCAGTTGTTTTTCTGGATCGCATTTGCATTCGGTTTCAGACGGGCGCATCGAACGCCAGAACGTGACACCAAAAATCACACAGGAATTCCCGCGACACCAGAACCAATATCCATCATTATCGCGGTCAGGAATGAGGCGGAGAATCTACCCGGACTCATTCGGGCGCTGGATCAGCAGTCGTTTTCGCCTTTTGAAGTGATCATTGTCGACGATGATTCAGAAGATGATACTGTCGAGCTCGCTGAGAATGATGCCGAGTCTCGTCCGTGGCTCCGGTTGATACAGCAAAAATCACCTGAATTCCCCAGGAAAAAACGAGCGTTGATGGTAGGAATCGAAGCTGCCCACCACGATCTGCTTGCATTTACGGACGCTGACTGCCGACCTGGACCGGAATGGTTGTCCGAAATTTCCCGGGTTCATGCCGATCGGGGGCCGAACACTGTCGTAGTTGGGCATGCCGTTTTTTCAAGAACTCCTGGTCTGCTCAACGCTCTAGCCAGGTATGTGTCACTTTTGACCACATTTCAAGCAGCAGCCACGATTGGTCTTGGAATGCCGTTCATGGCCTTCGGTACCAATCTGAGTTATCGTAGACAAACCTTCAGAGAAGTTGGCGGATACGGCGATGGCATGGCGTCTTTGTCCGGAGACGATGATTTGTTTGTGCAGCGTGTCGCGGGAAAGCGAGCGGCCACCATCGTGTGGATGGGGACTGAGGAAAGCATCGTCATGACGACTGCCCAAAAAAGCTGGGGGACGTGGTTCCGCCAGAAAATGAGGCATCATTCAGCGGGTCGGTTTTTCGCTCCCCGGATTAAAATTGCGGGCTTATTGTATTGGGTGTCTATGGCTGTTGTAGCCGCTGCAACCATGCTCTATTCATGGATTGCCGGTGTCGCGTGGATTCTTGTTCATGCGTTATGTATCGGGAATGCTTTTTGCCTTTTGAGGGCGAAAGATTTAATTCTGCGACTTCCGATACTCGTACCGCTCTATTTTGCGATTCAAGTGTTATTTCCGGTGGCGGGATTTTTTAAGTCACAAAAAACATGGAAATAGTTGCCAGATGGGACGGCCTTTTTTTCTCCTTTCATTCTTTCTGATCTGGGCGATGATACAGTCGGCTGAAGCGCCGATGACTGAAGCGTTTGATCATCCTCCATTCCTGTTGACAACGAGCGGATCTGTCCGGCTGATTGATATCGTTCAGTCTGACCTGGAGTCGAAACAATACGACGATGCACGCGAATCTCTGCGTGCACTTCGGAAACGAAATGACGGAATGATCGCAGCGGCATATTACCGTACCGATATCGCCTTGCGTGAGGCCATTGATGCAGGTACCGAGGAAAAATATCAGGCGTTTTTTAAAGAGTCTGATCATTTTCGGCGATTGGTCCGCAAGGCACCGATGTCAGTCGGAATCGACTATTTACGGGGAGAATCAGAGAGACAACTATTTATCGTACACGCAGCTCGAGGTGAAAACCTTCGGGCAATTTTTGCTCTTCGTACGAGTCTGGTCATTTTTGAGAAGTTAATCGACAGACATCCGGAGTACACCGAGTCATACGGGAGCCTCGGGCTATTGCATGTGACTCTTGCTACTCTTCCAGCCAATCATCGGAAAGTATTCGCAGTTCTGGGGTTGAAAGCGACTGTGCAGCAGGGGATTATTGAGCTGAACCAGGCGGCGTCGAGCAGTCGGTACGCAGCGTCTGGTGCTCGAGAAGCACTCGCGATATTGAGCAGATATGAAGTATCAGAAAGTGCTCATGCTGAATTGGCGATGTCCACCCTCCGGGATACACAAGCAGATCGTCCGATGGCAGGGATAATTCTGGGAGACATCTTGCGTCGAAGCTCAAGGTCCCGACAGGTGGCTCCACCAGTCATGTCAATCCTACCGGATCAACATCTACTGCTATCCGGTAATGTTTCGGAGGGCTTCCAAGCGATTTATTCGTCAGACGGATAAGCTCCCGGACAGCTCGGTGCGACCGCGTCGGATCTACTTTGATGAGCACCTGCGCGCGGTGATTTTTCCTGACGCGTCCGATGAACGACGGAGACGGTCCCAGAATATCCAGACTGTTATCCAGTCGGCGGGCGGCTGAGCACCATTGCATCGCCAGCCGGTTTACCATCGATTCGGATGGACCACTGAACAATAGTGCAAATATTTTACCGTAAGGCGGGTACGCGAGTGCGAATCTTTCTGGTAGAATGGTGTCGGCAAATCTGATATAGTCGTGCTGCATCGCAAACTGGATTACCCGATGCCCCGGATTATACGTTTGCAAAATGACCTCGCCGGGAAGTTCGGCCCGACCTGCCCGGCCCGCGACCTGGGTCAGCAACTGGAAAGTTCGTTCCTCGGCCCGAATGTCCGGAAGTTGTAATCCGGTGTCGGCGCTGATTATACCGACGAGAGACACGTTTCCGAAATCCAGGCCCTTGGAAACCATTTGTGTGCCGAGCAGAATATCAGCTTTTCCCTGTCCAAACTTTTCCAAAATTCGATGGTGCGCATTTTTTTCTGTAGTCGTGTCCAGGTCCATTCGAGCCACCCTTACATCGGGAAAGAGACGGATTAGCTCCTCTTCTACCCGCTGTGTACCGATGCCCAGCTGCATCAGGTCGTTTTTGCCACACGATGGACAATCAGGAGGTAGTTTTCTTGTCTGGCCGCAGTAGTGGCACCGCAAATGTCGCCGGGACTTGTGATACGTCATGCTCACAGAGCAGTCCGGGCAGTCCGGGGCCCAGTTGCACGAAGAACAGCGAATGGTGGGCGCATATCCGCGGCGATTTTGAAGCAGAATAATTTGTTCGCCTGATGCCAACCGGGTTTCGATAGCTATCGCCAGCGCATCAGAAAGAATGGGTCGTTCACCATCTACCTTCTCTTCACTGCGCATGTCTACGACGCGTACTTTCGGGAGAGTGGCTCTTGTTCCATCCACCACAATGCGCTCCGGCATCGACAACAACTCGTACTTCCCGGCGCGGGCATTCACAAGGCTCTCCAGGCTGGGAGTCGCAGATCCCAGAACACAAACAGCTGAGGCATGCATGGCCCGGATGATCGCGACATCCCGGGCGTGGTACCGCGGTGCCGGGTCATATTG
>SMXK01000181.1 GCA_004356265.1 Bacteroidota bacterium | reverse complement strand
ATAATTATTTCTCGATAGACTCGATCTGAACGTAAATGCCGGGTGTGGGGTCCGACAATCTGAAAGGTATCTTTTTGAGACCGGTTTGTAAAGGCTTTCTGTCCAAGGAATCACCAAAAAACTACATATTAACAGATCCATAACACTTCGTATCATCCGGGGTGGTTGAATTATCGGAACCGGCCGTGGTTTAGACCTGTTTGGATGGTTCAGAACGGCATTACGAAATACAAAGAATTACATACGTTCACGTGACAAACTTGCGTCATACAATTCGGCACTTGACCCTCCTGGCCGGCCCCGCACGGCCGCTGTTTTTTGTACTTGCTCTGACCGGCTGCACATCTGGCGACAAAGCGGATACGACGCCGATTGATCCGTACGAAACAAGAATCGAGTCCACCACGGGAGACGAGACCAGGTATTACATGGGCCGGCAAATAGCCGATTTGCCGCTCTCTGAGCACGCAGTTCTTGTACTCGACCGGCCCGGCCGTGATACAGAAGAGCTTCCCTCGCGCCTGATCCGGGCGTTACCGCTGCGGTCAACGTCTGTTGTGGCGGATGTAGGCGCTGGCACCGGGTTTTTCACATTTCGACTCGCCTCGGAAGTGCCGTCTGGGCGCGTGCTGGCCATTGATGTTCAGCCGGCCATGTTGGATACAATACGTGTCCGAATGCAGCGAGACCGTATTCGTAATATCACTCCGATAAAGGGAGAGCCGGATAATCCGAATCTGGCTCCCGCGAGTGTCGACGTCGCGTTAATCGTGTCGTCTTATCACGAATTTTCGCACCCGAGAGAGATGATCGAACACCTTGCGGCAGCATTGCGGCCGGGAGGACAGCTCATTATTGTAGAATACCGCGCCGAGGATGCCACCGTCCCTGTGGAAAATCTCCATAAGATGTCGGTCGAACAGATTCGATTAGAAGTCGAAATATCGGGACTGGTTTTTCGCGAAGTCAAGGACATATTGCCGCAGCAGCATTTCGTGGTCTTTGAAAAACCTGTAGTCGCGGAAGAGTTGGACTAATTTATTACAGGCTGCCGATCGGAGTGAATTCATCGAGGTCAACGGCTCGCCACAGATACCAGCTGGCAACAGATCGGAATGGTTTCCAGAGCTCAGATCGCTCGCGAATCATTTTGGGTGGTGCCAGGGCGTCTATTCCAAAGACTCGTGTGAATCCCTTTCGAATGCCCAGATCTGTTGCGGGCATCACGTCAGGCATTCCGAGCCTGAATATCATCAACATTTCCACCGTCCAAGGACCGATTCCACGTACCAGAGTGAGTCTGTCTAGAATCTCCTGTTCCGTCATGGTACGCATGGCATTCATGGTGGGGACGTCGCCGCTGAGGGTTTTCTCTGCCAGATCCTGAATGGCTGCCGTTTTAGCTCCTGAGAGCCCCACAGACCGCAGTGTATCCGTGTCCATTTTTAGGACGGCCGACGGAATCGGCGTGCCATCTCCTTCAAACAAGTCTTGAAATCGACCGAAAATAGTGGCCGCTGCTTTACCGGAAAGTTGCTGGTAGACTATCGATTGACACAGTGCTTCGAACAGGTCTTGTAACGGTTGATAGTTCAATTCGTACGGTCCGGCGGCGTGAATTAATGCGCCCATAGACGGATCCGCTGACGAAATTGTCGTGACGGCGTCAAACGGGTCATAAGGTAACTGCATGCTTCTGTAACTCGGGGCCTGAAGTACACGAACCGCGGCAATGTACGACAGGCAGAATCTATGAAAACACGCGAGACTCTAACCGATTACCATCCGGATGGAAAAAGTGCGGACCGCTCGCCACCGGATGTGGAACGCCTAAACTTAACCCTCGTCTACAATCTGAACCAGGTCCACTCGAAACACGAGAACAGACCACGCCGGGACGTTACCGTTCGGATTTTCACCGTACGCCAATTCGGGTGGTATTGTCAAAAAGCGGGTACCGCCGACTCTCATTCCTGCGACACCGATTTCCCAACCTTCTATGACATCTCCATTGCCGAGGCGAAACTCGAGTACGGCGTTGAGCCCATGTTGCTCGGAAGCGTCGAATACCGTTCCGCTTAACAGAGCGCCGATATATTGCACGTGGATTAAATCTCCGACTTCAGCGGGAGGTCCTGAGCCTTCGATTACCTCTTCAATCCGAACTGTCAACATTCGCGATTTGATTTCGACCTCATAGGTGACAGTCGTATTTCCTGGAACCGGACACGAGCCGTTTTCAAGGCAGGAACCCTGACGCCCGAACGCTTTGCTTGGTGGAATGACAATTTTTCGTATTCCGCCGATGCGCATTCCCTGGATACCTTCGTCCAGCCCTGCAATGACTTTGCCGACACCGAGCGTAAAGATCAGATCTTCTTCTTGAATCGTCGAGGAATCGAAAATGCTTCCATCCGGCAGCCGACCTTCCCAGGCTATAATGATCGTCGTCTGGTTCTGCACCAGATCGCCGCTTCCTACTTCCAGATCGGTAATTTCGATTTCCGCGGTGTCGTCCGAATTTGAGTCACACGCAGACAATAAGACGCAAAGCGTGAGGAAGGGGAAGATGAGTTTTTTAATGGGCAGCATAAACAAGGATATAACGTTGATCTGACTGAAAAGAAGCTTGATTTATTGCCGGAAAACGACCAGAACCCTGATTGGTTCGCGATACAAAGGGTACAAATCAATCCGGGACGGGCGATTCATCAACCGTTCAAAATCCGTTCCAGCGCGGCGAGATTGTCGTGAACATGCTTGGCAGACGAATTCATCATCTCGAGTTCAGCTTTGTCAAGATCAACTTCGATAATCTCTTCGATTCCGTTTTTACCTAATCTTGCAGGCGCACCAATGAAAATTCCTTCTTGACCATACTGCCCGTTGAGCCATACAGCGCAAGGGAATACCCGACCAGAATCCTTGACGATAGCCTCAACCATCTGGGCTGCAGCGGCACCCGGGGCATACCACGCCGACGTCCCCTCCAATTTTACGATTTCTCCGCCACCAACTTTCGTGCGGTATACAATTTCGTTGATTTTCTTTTCGTCGAGTAATTCAGTTAGCGGAATTCCGGCGACTGTGGTATAACGTGGTAACGGAACCATGGTGTCTCCGTGACCGCCCATGAGCAGTGCCTGAATGTCTTTAACCGAGACGCCCAGTTCCATGGCCAAAAACGCCCGGAAGCGTGCTGTGTCTAAAATTCCAGCCATTCCCATGACCCGGTTGCTTGGAAATCCGGATGTCATGTAGGCGACGTAGGTCATTACGTCCAGCGGATTGGAAACGACTATAATTATTGCGTCCGGGCTCTGGGCAACGAACTGCTCAGTTACCGACTTCACGATGGACGCGTTTTTGGCGAGGAGATCATCCCGGCTCATTCCTGGTTTGCGCGGAAGCCCCGCTGTGATTACACAAATATCAGAACCAGCCGTATCCGCATAGTCATTGGTTCCCAGGACTCGCGTGTCGTATAGATGAATTGGAGCAGCTTGCATCATGTCGAGTGCTTTTCCCTGCGGCATCCCTTCAACGATGTCGATCAAAACAACGTCCTTGACCATATCCAGTCTCGCTACACATTCAGCAACCGTGGCACCTACATTTCCAGCGCCGACAACCGTGACTTTCATTCTTTTCTCCTGATATTGATTTCAAACTTGCAAATGGGGCGAATCGCCGGAAGTACCCGGGCGACCTGACACCGTATTGTACGTCACATTCCACGATCTTTATTAAACATCGTGTGATCAACACTTCAATATTTGGCAAAATCAGAAAGTCCTGGTCCGCTGCATTTTTCAGGTCAATGCAGTATCATTTGCTCCGTTCAACCAGAAATTTTCCCATAGATGAGATGGCCATCGTTCAAAGTTCTTTTTTTCTGATTCTTTTTTTCAGTCTGATCCAGGCTTTCGGCAGCACTGCGCACGCTCAGGCGAGGAGCGGCGAGGTTGGTCCCCACGAGAGCCTGAACGCTGTTTTGTGGGTCCAGACCTCCGTGGAATATCGAGCGACTGCGATGGGGATGTATACTCTCGCTGCGTTGAAATTGGATGAGGCGCTTATGGATCCCTCGTGGACGGCGGCGCTTGAGCAGTTGGCAGGTGGCGACTACAGGAGCCTGCCGCCTGCTGTAATCCTGGATGTTGACGAGACCGTCCTGGATAATTCCCGTTATCAAGCCCGTCTGATTGAAGATGGGACCAGTTTCAGCGCCACAAGCTGGTTACCATGGTTGGAGGAGGAGGCTGCGACGAGCGTCCCCGGATCGCTGGAATTTATACGATATGCGGCTTCGAAAGGTGTCCAGATTATTTATCTGACAAACAGGGACGCCTCCGGAGAAGATGCTACCCGGCGTAATCTCCTGGCTTTGGGGTACCCGATCGACCCCGCATCCGATACAGTGCTCACGCGCGGGGAAAGGGAAGAATGGGCGCGGTCTGATAAGACACCCCGCCGACAGTTTGTCTCAGACTCCTACCGGATACTTTTGCTGATCGGGGACAACTACGGAGATTTTACGTCCGAATCGGTCGGGACGATTGAGGAACGGGCTGCCTCAGTCCAGAATTATGCCGCCTACTGGGGGCACAAATGGATCATGCTGCCTAATCCGCTATACGGTTCATGGGAGGCGGCAACGATTGACAATAACTACAGCGCTTCGATGCCTGAGAAATTTGAACTGAAACGGAGTCGATTGGATACGTATCGTTAAAATTCATACGTGGACGGGTGACATGCTTCTGTCACCTCCAGACCGGATATTCACGGTATGATCTCTCTTGACAGACCACTGGTTGTAACGGATACCGAAACGACAGGCCTGAACTCCAGGTCAAATCGAATCATTGAAATTGCTGCAACCCGGCTTGTCGATGGAGAAGAGTCTATTTCATTCAGTCAGCTGGTCGATCCCGGCGAGCAAATCTCGTATCGAATTACCCGGCTGACAGGCATTACGAATGCGATGGTATACGGCTGCCCTACTGCCGCCGAAGTCATTCCGGCGTACGGCGAATTTCTGGCAGACAGTGTGTTGGTTGCGCATAATCTGTCGTTCGATCGTGGTTTTATCAATGCGGAACGAGATCGTATTGGAATGCAGCCCATCGATAATCAGGGTCTGTGTACGGTAAGGTTAGCTCGCCGATTGTTACCCGGATTACGGTCGAAAAGTCTCGCGAATCTGGCGCGGTTTTTCAGAATCCCTGATCATGGGAGGCATCGAGCACTTCGGGACGTCGAAATCACCGTCGAAGTGTTGCACCGATTGATCAAGATCGCCAACGAACAGCACGGCGTGACCGAGCTTGACGAACTCATCTCGATGCAGTCTCGGACCTACGCTCGCATAAATCCTTTTGCGAAACATATCGTTCACATTCGCGCAGATGTACTTCCGTCCGTGCCGGATACGCCTGGTGTTTATCGCATGTTAGATGGCCGGAAGAAAGTGCTGTATGTAGGTAAAGCTAAGGCACTGGCAAAGAGAGTCAGGAGTTATTTCAACGCGATTGAGGCTCATCCTCCCCGGATTCGGCAGCTTGTCGCAAGCATTCGAGATATCGAATGGACAGAAACACCCACCGAACTGGAAGCCCTGCTGCTGGAATCTCGGGAAATTCGGACCTATGATCCACCGTTTAACCGCGCCCAGAAAAGAACGACTCCGCGCCCTTATATCCGCATAGACAACCAGAATCCGTATCCACGTGTCACGTCACACATATTTCCGAGGCAGGATGGTTCACTTTATTTTGGGCCGTTCCGGAGTCGGGGACAGGCGCGTTCGGTCGTCGAATTGATTCAGCGCTATTTCCTTGTAGCTACGTGTGATGATCGGGAGTTTCGTCACGGAAAAAGGTGTATGCGGGCCGATATCGGTCGGTGTTCTGCTCCTTGTGAAGGTCAGGTGTCGGAAGAAGAATACAGAGCAGAAATCGAGCGTATTTGCCGGTTTATCGGCGGTGATGTATCCGATGTTCTGCAGAAACTGAAAAAGGAGATGTCAATTGCCGCAGAGTCTCTGGCCTTCGAAGATGCTGTTCGCCTGCGGGACTTGTATGCGCTGATTGATGATCTGGTCAGTCGGCATGGTCGGGTCGCTCCCGAAATCATGCGAGATGATGCGATCTTGATATATACCCCTCACGACGAGGACAGTTTGACACTCATTTCGATCCGGCACGGCTGCTTCCTGGCGTCTACTGGAATTACGGACGTAAATGATCGATCTCGTATCCTGAATTTTGTCAACGCCGCGTTTCAGGAGACAGATATCCTCCCTGATCCCCGTTCGGATGCCGATCAGATCCGGGTATTAATGCACTGGTTATATGCCCATCGGGATACGTTAATCAGGCACGAGTTCGGAGCTGATACCGATAAGGAGAAGTTCGCAGATCTCATTGTCTCACAAATCAGCCAACTCAGTTTATCCACATCAGGCCATTTTAATTGACGTGTATCATAAAGTATGTATTTTTATGTTGAGCAGATCGACTGCCAGAGTATCCTCTCCAATCAGATTCCCCAGGACCATGAATCGAAGACGGCCGCAGTTACTGGCTGCGTTTGTGCTTTTAATCTTTTTTGGAATTGATCAGTTCGTGGCTCAAGGGGTCACTGCGGCGGCACTCAGTGGCCGCGTCACAGATACAGGCGGAGGAGCGCTGTCAGGTGCAATGTCATCGCTGTTTACGAGCCGACGAAGACCCGATACGGAGTTTCCACGCGTGATGCAGGACTTGACCTTTACGGTTATGGGTCGGGGTCAGACGCTTCAGATAAGCCCGGATATTCAAAAGGTAGCCAACCTTCTGAACTCGTCCTGGGGTATTCGGAAAGTGGCTCCGGCAACATCAACCAGTCCGCTGGCTTTGGTTGACTGGACAGAGGAAGGAGAACCAGTATTTAATTTCAATGGCGCAACGTCTACGTATGTTGATTCTTTCTCACACGATTCCCGCTGGAGTGCTCAGCTGGGTATCCAGTATCTATTCTAATGCGATTTGCTGAACAGTTGACAGAAGGGGATTCCTTCCTCGATCCGGGCGAGGCGCGAGAGCGCCTCGCCACACTTTTGTCTGCGGGTGAATCTGGTGGTCACACCAGCGGTGGCCAAGCTGGTGGTGGTCGCGGGGGCACTTCGCAACTGCAACATGTACGAGTGCAGCATGTGCGCGTGGGTCAGTCTGAAGAGGGACGGCCCATTGACGGTTATGTTTTTGGATCAGGGCCCCAGCGCGTGTCTCTCATCGCAGGGGCACACGCAGATGAGCCGGTTGGACCCGACACGCTTCGCAGGTTATTGATTTTTATGGCGAGTGGGAGTGACGACGACTT
>SMXK01000180.1 GCA_004356265.1 Bacteroidota bacterium | reverse complement strand
TGATACACATATTTGCAATAGCGGGTGATGTCGATCGGGCCGCGATGTTAGAATCTGCTTACGAAAGGGACGTATTCAGCGGACTCAGACAGGGCGACTTCGGGAGTTTTGGGGCCAAAGTAGAATTGGAGATAGCGCGGGGAAATCTTGACGACGCCATGACCGCTCTCGACAATTACGTCGATCACTTCAGTTGTGAGTGGTGCGCATTCTTTCAAAGAGCGCGTGTATTTGAGCATATGGACAGTCTTAATAAGGCCGTTCGGTATTACCAAGCCGATCTAGATAACACGGTAGGATATGGTGTAGCCTTGAGAGCAACCATGCGTGCCCCCACCTTCTTCCGGCTCGGAGAAATCCACTCTCAACTCGGAAATATTGACTCAGCTATTGAAGCTTACCAAAAATTTTCGGATATATGGGTAGATGCAGACGACATTCTGCAGCCCCAGGTGCAATATGCTCGTGATCGGATCGATCAATTGTTAATTGTGAAGGCCCGTGAACCCGTGAATTAACGCATTCTGTATGTAGTCGTACCACCCCATCAAGAGGTATCGATATGTTTATGCGATTTGTAGAATTGAACATCAAACATGATCAGCTCATGGCGTTTGAGCGATTCTATAATTTCCGGACAGCCCCGGCCTTACTTGAGGTTGAAGGATGTCTTTTCGCTCAGCTCATTCACAGCGTTTCAGAGGAATCCGATTTCGTCTCGTTTACGTTGTGGTCATCCCAGGAAGAGGCGCAAACGTTTCAGTTCGGAGGTTTTTACGAAAAGTTGGTTGACGAACTCGATCCATTTATCGAAGACTCGTCAGAGTGGAAAATCCGGCTCACAGATGACATGACGCTCGACTATTCGCCGGTTAAACAAGAACCGGTGATTCAGGGTATGCCGGTTGCGGCAGGGACATCTGAAAAGGAGGCAGCCAAACAGATCGGCTCACACACGTACATCCGCATTCTTTCTGCCAAACTGGAACCGGGTAATTTTGCTGAATTCCGACGTCGGTATGATGAAGAAGTCACCCCAGGACTATTAGCCATAGATGGATGTTATGCGGCGTATATGGTTGGTAGCGAAGAAAGCAAAGAATTTATCAGTGTTACGATCTGGGAATCCCGCGCACACGCAGAGAGCTTTCAGGAGAGTGGAGAATTTCAGGAGTTGTTCAGCATAGTCAAGCCTCTGCTCTCGTCGCTCTACCAATGGTCCATGTCGCTGGATGCATCGAAACAGGGACGTACTAAAACGAGTGACGACGTTCTGGTACGGGGATATCACGCAGTTACCGGAGTTGAAGTATAGTGGAAGGGCGAGAAGTCGGTCAGTACCGGATCATTGAGCAGCTCGGCGCCGGCGGGATGGGAATTGTGTACAAAGCGCATGATACGCGGCTGGACCGGACCGTAGCTCTCAAATTTCTTCCGCCCCACCTGAACTCAGACGAAACGTCCAAGAAGCGATTCATTCAGGAGGCTCGTGCAGCCTCGGCTCTGGATCACGCAAATATCTGTACGATTCACGACATCGACGAGGACGAAGATGGCAAGTTATATATCGTCATGTCGTACTACGATGGGCAAACTCTAAAATATGTGTTAGACGAAGGCCCGGTTTCTGTTGAAAATGCTGTGTTATTCGGGAGCCAGATTGCGGCGGGCCTTGCGCGAGCCCACGAGGCCGGAATTGTTCATCGGGACATGAAGCCAGCTAACATCATGGTCACCGAACGCGGAGAGATCAAGATTCTGGACTTCGGAATCGCAAAACTCAGCGAAGGGATCGACCTTACCAAAACCGGGTCCACGGTCGGGACCGCAGCGTATATGAGCCCCGAGCAGGCGAAAGGTGAGTCGGTTGACAGACGCTCCGACATCTGGTCCGTTGGCGTTTTGCTTTACGAGATGATAACCGGAAAACAGCCGTTTGACGGTTCGTATGAAGCTGCTCTCATTTATGGAATTGTAAATGCGCCCCATGACCCCATCGATGTAGAGATGCCGGACGGGCTCTCCGAACTCATTGACCGATGCCTGTCCAAAGATCCAAAGAATCGTTTTGACTCCTCTGTCGAGTTATCAGAGGCCTTAGGGGCGTTCACGAGTTCATCATCGTCCGGAATAACCGTCGCAGCACCAGCTGCTGCCGCAGTTCCAGCAGCATCGGCGGTTACTGGATCGGAAACCACGGTACTGGCGGCCGAGGCAGGTGACACTGATCCGTCCGGAATCAAAGAACTCGTTAAGCAGAAATCGGTCTTAAAAGTTCTTGGACTGTTTTCCATCGCGTCCGTCGTCGTGCTCGGAGTCGTATATGCGGGGATGATAGAATTAGGCCTCCCCGACTGGGTATTCCCGACCGGTGTCGTTCTGATGATTCTAGGATTGCCCGTAATCCTGTTGGGTGCGCGCAACGACGCGGCAGCATCCGGAGCCTGGTTAACACTTCGCAAAGCCGTGCAGGGCGGCATTCTGTCGCTTGTTTTGTTCGCGCTTTTCTCGACGGGTTATATGGTCATGCGAGCAGCGGGTATTGGACCGGCCGCATCACTTCAATCGTCTGGTGCCCTTGAAGAAAACGCTAAGCTATTAATTGCTGACTTCGAGAACAGAACCAGTGACGAACGCCTTGCGGAATCTGTGACAGAAGCTCTCCGAATCGACCTGTCACAGTCGAACGTCATTCAGTTGATGGGCAAATCCGATCTCGTTTCTGTTCTCAATCGAATGAATCGACCCTCCGATTCGAAGATGGACATCAATACTGCCATGGAAATCGCAGCTCGCGAAGGCGTCGAAGCGGTAATCGTGGGAGAAATCAGCTCTCTCGGTGCAGGATTCGTCGTTTCAGCAAGGCTTATTGCCGCCCACAACGGAGCGGAGCTTATAGCACTCCGTGAAAATGCCAGCGACGACTCAGGAATTATCGGAGCGGTAGATCGTCTGTCGGCCCGCTTGCGGGAGGAAATCGGCGAGTCAATAAAAGAAATTCGGTCCAATCCGGACCTCGACCGAGTAACAACGTCATCTCTGGATGCCCTCCGTCTGTTTTCCGAAGCCAGGGCCCGCGAAGCCGTTGGGGACCAGGGAGAGGCCGTAGAACTTCTGGAGCGCGCTGTTGAGATCGACCCGACGTTTGCGATGGCATACCGCAAAATGGGCGCTGTATACGGGAACATGGGCCGTATCGCAAAAAGTACGGAGGCTGCGAGAAGGGCTTTTGAATTACGAGACAACTTGCCTGAACGTGAGCGTGGACTTACGGCGGCGTTTTATTATTCATCTGTTGAGATGCAAATTGATCGATCGGTCGAAGAATATGAGAATGTCCTCTCTAAATACCCCAATGAGGGCGCTGCGCTAAATAACGTGTCAATCACTTACAATTTTCGTGGCCAGCATGCGCTGGCCGAAAAACACTTGAGACACGCCCTGGAGATTGGCAATTACACGATTTACTATAACAATCAACTTTATACGCTCGCTGCACAGGAAAAAACGGAAGCGGCAGACAGCGTCCTGGTTCAGTTAAAAATCGATCATCCTGATCATCCGATAACGATACCCCTCGAGGCGCTGTCAATGATTAATCGAGGCAGTTATGACCGCGCTGATTCAATTCTTGCAGAACGATCAAACTTATCGGATCCTGGATGGGAAGCATTTATCGGGCGATTTGGAGCTCAGAACGATGCGATGCATGGCCGTATCGAGAGTGCTCGGAAAAAGCTTTCTGTTGCTGATAAAATATATGTTGAGGATCAAGATTCTCTGAGGGCATTTCTAAATCTACTTTCCAGCGTAAATATTGAACTGGATATTCTTGGCGATGCTGATGCTGCACAGAAGTCACTGTCGCAAGCGGTGAATCGTTACCCGATAGCATCGCTAGCTATACTCGATCGCCCATACGATTTGTTAATCGGACTGTATTCACGACTTGGCGATACGATTGAAGCCCGACGCTTGTTGACAGAATATCATGAACAGGTCCCGGACGACCTTAGGTCTATCAACCTGATTTATGGTGGAACAAGCTTCGGAGAGGCAGAATTAGCAGCAGCAGAGGGCGATCCGAATGAGGCGGCAGACCTGTATGCCAGCTTCAAGGAAGAAACTGGATGTATTTATTGTATGGCCTATCGTTCCGCGGTTTCTCACGAACGGGCAGGTCGAATGGATGGTGCCATATACTTCTACCAGGTCGCCAGTACGATGGCTGTCGGCATCGATGACCGGACATCCGCTCCGTTGAAACCTCTCGCCTTTCTCCGCCTCGGCGAAATCTATTCTGAGCGAGGAGAAACGGACAACGCCATAGAATCTTACACGAAATTTGCAGAATTGTGGAAAAACGCGGATACTGAACTTCAGGATCAAGTCCGTTATGCCCATAACAGAATAGACCAACTGCTCAAACAAGCCGCAAGAGAGCCCCAGTAGTCCCCCGAAGACATGTTCATGAGATTTGCCCAAATACCCGTTCGACCAGAAGCTGTTGAAGCCTATACGAGTTTCTACAATTACCGGATCGGGCCTGCACTTAGCGAAGTTCCTGGTTGTCTTTTCGCCCGTTTAATTCAGGAATCTTCCGCTGAAATGGATGCTGGCCTGCTTTCTTTTACGGTTTGGGATTCTGCAGAAGCTGCAGAAGCGTATCAGCAAAGTCCTCTTTTCAAGCAGCTTATCGACGACCACGAACCATTCGCTGAAGACACAAGAGAGTGGAAAATCCAGCTAACCGAGGACAACAGGCTGGAGTATAAACCTGTCATCGTGGACCCGGCACTACAAGCCGTTCCAGTCGTTGGGGGCCTCAAGGAGGGTGATCCAGCTAAACAGATTGGTGATTTCACGTATATCCGAATTCTCTCTGCAACACTCGATTCGAATAAACTTGAGGACGTTGAGAAGTTGTATGACGAACAGATAGCTCCGCGCTTAATGGAATTTGATGGTTGTCGCGGCGCCTATTTGATCGCACTCAATGATAAAGTCGATGTTCTGTCAGTATCCGTTTGGGAGAGTAAACGCCATGCAGACTTGTATGACGAGGATGTTCTGTCTTCAGAGTTATGGAATCTGGCGAAGCCATATATGTCCTCTCTTCTGCAGTGGAAAATGTCCTTACATCCGGACGACAGAACAGAAACGACGACCAGCGACGACAGGTCGATAAAGGGATATAACATCGTCACAGGGGAGAAGGCTTAATTCGGATTTGTGCAATGCCGATACAGGTGTTGTTCATCATTCCCTTAACGTCAATCCCCCGCTGACATGGACAGCCTTACCCTTAAGATCCAGTCTTTTATGAATCAGGTCGGTACCGCTCCGGCCGCAGCCGATTCAACCTCTCCGAATGCTCTGAAAATGGTCAAGTACTTCGAAGAAGAGTACAAGCTTCAGATGATGAGTTTTCTCGAAAATGAGTGGGTCGCAGAACAAGTCGAACGCGACTTGACCGATGGCGCTTTCAAAGATCTCCGATCACACATACCTGCGAATCGCAGACCAGAATTCGACCAGACTGTTTCGATGGCCCTGCTCGGCGACTGATTCGGCTGCGACCGATTTCGCTACGGCTCTTCGATCAAGTTCAATTGCCAGAGGTCCCGTCTCGTCCAATTGTGGATCGGTTCTATCGCGACCAGTCCGGTTTTCCCGATTGCCTCTTCCAGGTAGACTAATTCTTTAAACTTGAGCTTGGTTTTCGGATCCGGCTGAATTTTAAATCCAGCCTCGCGCATCATGAGCACGCCTTTGGCCCGAATAGACAGTTCTACCCGTATCCGGATCAAACACAACATGTCGACGACTGTAGATCCGTCAAAACGCTCTTTCAGGGCCTGCAGGTACATACCAACTCGGGTGTCCCTGATGTCGCCTGACAGGATGGACTTGAGAAGCTCCTGGTCCGTATCGAAGCCGGATCCCAGCCAATTACGAGTTCGTTTTTCGCTTTCCCTAAATAGCGTTGCAACGAGAAGCGGTAGAATTACGATCATAGCTCCGGTGCCTAGTAGCGGCTGGCGCAGGAAGAACGTGTTGTAAAACATGTGTAATACCACTGCCCCAAACAATGCCGGCAGGAATACGCCCCACGATGCGTCTTTTCGGTCTCCCATTGTTTTCGCGATCAGCGCGAACACCGTCATCGTTCCACCATGCATAACCGCTGTTCCGAGCCCGCGAATAACCCATATTTTCAGCGACGCATCGGGCATCGCGTTTAAGAAGTAAACATTCTCAACGACAGCGAATCCTGCGCCCACGGCGAATCCGGCAATGGCCGCATCCACCGCGAACCCGACTTTATTGGACCTGATAGCGTAAATGACAAAGGTCGCTTTTAACGACTCTTCGACCAACGGACCAATAGTTCTCGCGTAGGCCCCATACGACATACCTGTTGCATCAATAATACCGTTATTCAGGAAATATCCGATACCTGCCGCTAATGCACCCATCAGGAGCGCCGAAGCGACGAACTTGGGACGCACAAGTTTATAACTGTCGATCAGTATCAGTCCAGATAAGAAAAGAACGACCGGTAATAAGCTGACTGAGAAGTGGACTACGGGCATGCAATTTTCGGGGGCGGCTACATAATTTTCAGGGACACCATGAACTCCTCGTGGCGCTGGCCATCGCGTGTTCGGGCAACAGCCCCTCCAACAGAGATCATGGACCGAAGATAAGAAAACAGCATGATCTGCAGATCGAGCTGGGCTCCACCGTTAATCGCACGTTCCTGCACATAAATGTTGTCTTTTTTTGAGTCGTCATGAATGTTTGTAATTATTGCAGTCGAAAATGCGGACAGCCGCATCCACTTCAAGAACAAAAATGACCCGCCTATGTGTCTCAGGCGAAGCGGTGGCAATATGAGCTCAGCCTGTACCTTTGCAAAGTTGTTGCCTCCTATCTGGTCAATCTCGAGTCCCGGAAACGAAATCGCGTCCTGATATCGCTTGACTGCGCCATGGTCGACGTAGTTGTTTCGGAATCCTCCGAAGTAATAGTTCGCGAACGGATCGTCCGCCTCGCCTGCGGAAGCACCCGCATATCCCCTGAGCCACACGGATATATGAGAGGACCCCAGCAGAGCACCTGCACCCACCTCTCCCGAAATCCGCGGAAATAATTCGCTGTTGACGTAGTTCGTCTGCGTATTAACACTCGCGACGAATCCTGATTCAACATCAACTGACCCCAGGGAGGATCGTACATTTTTATAGTTCAGCGATATGTGACTACTG
>SMXK01000179.1 GCA_004356265.1 Bacteroidota bacterium | reverse complement strand
CTGGCGGAAAAACCGAAAATCGAGTTGGAGGCTGGTAACTGCCTGAATTCATAGGAGTTCTTTGCTCTGTTTAAATACTGCGACCCGAGAACCCTATCATCTTGAATAGGATCCACAAGTTTGAAAATGAACCATCGAGTTTGAGAGCCGCTCGGCATGATTAAAACGGCCGCGAACGGAGTACTCTGATCTTCGATTATAGCGAACGGTTGTCGGTGAAGTTTCGAGGTACAGCCCCACATCAAATACGACGTCAGCAGATAAACACGGTTCTGCGGAGCGCTTTCGATGTATACTTGGAAAACATGACACTAAATTTCAACCCACTCGAAATTCTTTGATTCTCATCTTCTCCGACATGCACCTTGGGCGCTTCCCGGAACAGGATGATGAGATTTTGTGCGATCTCCGGTCTTGCATTTCCGAGATGCGGACCCTGAATTCTGAAACGATAAGAGAAGTCGTCTTTTTGGGAGACGTGTTCGACGCGTTTATCGAGTTCACTGGGAATTTACCCGAAATTGCGCTTCGGTTTTCGACTCTCATTGCGGACATACAATCGATTGGAATCGCTGTGTCATACCACGTTGGCAATCATGACCCGTGGCATAAAAAATTTTTCGACAAGCAATTGGATGGAAGGCTGTACAGAAAACCACGTACACGTCGGATCGGGAAAAGAATGGTCTATCTGTCGCACGGCGATGAATCAGAGACGCGCTCCATCTTTGGCAGCTTGGCGAGGTCTATCATGCGCAGTGATTTGTCGTTCACACTATACACAGCCCTCCTCCCAAATCGGTTTGGTCAGCGACTCCCACAGTGGGTTAGTAGAAAGTTTTCCGGCCTCGGTCCAGACCCGACGACCATTCAAGCGCTCCATCTGTCGGGCTTGGAAATTCTAGATTCGACAGACGTTGACCTCGTGATCTATGGTCATGCGCATCAAAGCACTACGGACATTTCTATTGGCGGACAGTATGTCAATACAGGGTCCTGGCTCCTCAATCGATCTTATGCGGAATTGACCAACGATTCAATACAGATCAAACTTTACTCTGTAGATACCCACTAAGAATTCGTACGTCAGACCTAAACCAGGGCGGAACAACTCGGTACAACTGGTCGGTATAAGCGACACAAAGTGTGGCAACAAGCTTTTAACTTTATTCTACTTACGCATAAAACAGGGATACTGTAAAATGTCTGAATGGCCATACTCTGAAGGTGAACTCGATCGGTATCTATCCGATTCTGATGAGCGTCAAAAGGGCGAATCGCAACAAAAAAAAGCGTATCGAACTCCCGTAGGAAGATATTGGGCCTCGAAAACAGAAGACCCTAAAAAAATCCAGGCAGCCGTCGTTTTGTCTTGGGCTGTTTCGGCGTTGTCTCTAATGGTGTTAGTGGTCGCTATTTTGTTCGCAACGCTCGTGGATGAATTGCCGCCACTGAAAGAGATCGAGAATCCAGAATTTCAGCTTGCTACCATCGCATATACGGCTGACGGCAAGGAACTCGCCCGGTATGCGCTTCAGAATCGATCCTGGGTTGGATATGATGACATTTCTCCATGGGTCATTCGCGCGTTAATTTCGACAGAAGATCACCGTTTTTACGCGCACTGGGGGATTGATATTTTCAGAACCCTCGCGGTCCCTTATCACGTTCTTCGGGGCGTTCCGCAAGGCGGATCCACTTTGAGTCAGCAACTTGCCCGAAATCTCTACAACGAACGCATCGGCAAGGAGCGAACTATTTCCAGGAAGCTGAAGGAAATGTTTACGGCCGTGCAACTTGAACGGCGGTATACCAAAGAAGAGATCATTGAAATGTATCTCAATACGGTAGAATTCGGATACCAGACGTACGGTATCGAGGCAGCGGCAAACTCTTTTTTTGCTAAAGATCCTATAGATCTGAATGAGTTGGAATCGGCCACGTTGGTTGGAACGCTGAAGGCAAGTACGTATTACAATCCAGTTAGGAACCCGGAAAACTCAAGGCGTCGCCGCAATACAGTGTTGGGCCAGATGGTTAAGCGAGGTATGTTGGCCGCGAACTTCCTTGAAACTCATCGAGACAATCCCATCGTAACCAACTACAAATCCGTGGCCATAACTCAAAGCTTGGCACCATATTTTGCCGAAAGGGTTCGCCGTTGGCTTGTCGAATGGGGTAAAGAGAACGATGTCGATATTTACCAGGACGGCCTTGTCGTGTACACGACTCTAGATTCCGAATTGCAACAATTCGCAGCAGCTGCAACGGACTCAATTATGACGTGTCTACAAGATGTTGTGGCGCACGAATGGAGCCGTCCTGACAGCACGGCGTATATCGCCTATGATGCGTGCGCGTATAAGGACGTCGAATTTGAACCATTCAGCTATCTCTGGGAATCAAAACCGGCATTACTTGACGAATATATCCGAGGGACCAATCGTTACCGAAATCTTGTCCGGCAAGAGTTCACAAGACAGGAAGCAATCGATAGCCTCAGACTGCACAACGGATTTTTGGACTCTTTGAAGGTAATTAAAACGGTGCTGCAAGCCGGTTTTGTGGCAATGGATCCGCAAACAGGTCACGTCAAAGCGTGGGTAGGTGGAAGAAACCTGGTAGAAGATTGGTATGACCATATTGGTACGGCAAGACGTCAGCCCGGATCAACATTCAAACCGTTCGTATATACTGCCGCCATCGACAACGGGTGGTCGCAATATTATACATTGAGAGATGATTCGGTCTATTCGGTAGACGCGGCAGGAAATGTGTGGACCCCGGGTAATTCTGAGGGAATGACAGGTCAGATGATGACGCTTCGAGACGGATTGGCGAGATCCAAGAACACAATCACTGCCCAACTGGTCCTTGAAATTGGTGCCGCTCAGGTGGCCTTTTTTGCCCGAAGAATGGGTATCAAAAGTCCCCTTCTGGAGGTTCCGTCTTTGGCCCTCGGGACGAGCAACGTGACACTCCTTGAGATGACGAACGCATATAGCACGTTCGCGAACGGAGGAATTCACTACGAACCAACGTTTGTCACGCGGATCGAAGACAAAAACGGAAACGCGCTCTACGAAGACAGACCGCAGCTTAAAGAAGCCCTGTCAGAATCGACGGCGTATATCATGATCGATATGTTGCGCGCGGTTATTCAGTACGGAACAGGCATTCGAATCGGCGGACGAGGTATAGAGTACAATTTGTGGGAGTACGATCTTGCCGGAAAAACCGGGACCACTCAGCGAAGTGCCGACAACTGGTTCATCATGATGCACCCTGATCTTGTCATGGGAGCGTGGGTTGGGTTTAACGATCCACGGATTGCATTTAAATCTAATCACTGGGGGCAGGGAGCACATACTGCATTGCACATCGTCGGCCGGTTTTTCAGAAACATCATTCGCGCCGACGAACCGTACGTGCTTCAGGAGAGTAGATTTCCGCTACCGTCCCTCTTTACGGACAATCTTGATATGGGGCCAAATCCACCTGCCGACAGCCTTTTCGCTCCGTCACGGAACGCGCGAAGAGGCCGCGTTGCGTGGTAATCAACCCGACCGGCCACGGGATCGTGCGAAAAGATCAGACGATCATTTGTCCGCACCAGTTTCTCAGATGCAAACTGGCGACAGCCCGAACGGCGGACGGACGCGTTTTGAACAGGCCAAAAATAGAGGATCCCGAGCCGGACATAGAAGCGTAGAGTGCTCCGTTCGAATATAAACTCCTCTTAATATCCGCGAGCACTGGATACTCGCCAAAAACAGTTGTTTCAAAATCGTTCACGAGAACATCAGTCCAATCCGTCGGAGCAACTTCTGTCAGAATCTGTGCAATAGGCATATCGGAGCCATCGTGCGTCATACATCCTGAGTATGCAGCCGCCGTTGAGACGTGGATGTTCGGATGCACCATGCCAATCCACAAGGAAGAAACCGAATCTGGAAGCATCAGAGCAGAAAGATCTGTTCCCCGCCCTGTAGCGACGACGGCCTCGCTCGAAATAAAAAAGGGAATATCCGAACCAAGAGTTGAACTGATAGACATGAGTAAATCATTGGTTACATCGAGCGACCATAAATCGGCAAGAAGCTGGAGAGTCGTAGCTGCATCACTGGATCCTCCTCCAAGTCCAGCCGCTTGCGGGATCCACTTTTCGAGATGGATATGAACGCCGTCGTCGATGGAAAACACCTCCCGTAACATCAAGGCCACCTTCATACAAAGATTGTTTTGATCAACGGGAAGTGTAGGGTCAGAACACGACATCGACAATTTTTTAGCGCGCCCGACCGTGATTCTATCGGCCAACTCTATGGCCACCATCCCGGTTTCTAATTCATGAAATCCGTCATCGCGCTTCCGCAGAATTCGGAGGCCCAGGTTAATTTTGGCTGGTGCGTCAGCGGATCGGGTTCCGAAAGTATGCATCCACCAGGGGGTCTGAATTGCGGAAAAAGTTCTAAACGCGTAGTTTACGTTAATCCATGCAATAATCGTTTACTCGTTCCAGATCCTCAGCCTATCTTTTTACCGCTACTAACAGCACTATAGGTCAGTCTTTTTTTCGACCAGGACCTGGACCCGGAACAGACAAAAACGATTCATGACGATTTTCCTATCTGGAAAGCACGCGCTTCTTTGCACAGTGGCCCTCGTATGGCTGCTTTCTTGCTCTCTGACGCCGACCTCATTGGCCCAGTCGGGCACGGTTGGTCAGTATGGAACACTGGGGGCTTCGGAAAACCCGCTAACTGCGCTTCAGCGGCGTCTTTCATCAACTGCTGCTGCAGCGAACACGACACCGCTCGAAGGTGCCGTCGATCCAGCGACCTATATCGTTGGACCGGGAGACCTGTTTCTGATTTCTGCTGATCTTGGATTGTTATCACCAGACCCAATTCCAGTTGGCGCCGATGGTCGGCTGCCTGTTCCCGACTCGCGCCCGGTTTTTATTGGAGGGATGAGTCTTGATTCTGCTCGGGTGGCTATCAGGAAATCGATGGCAAATACACACGGCAGAGCAGAAATCGATGTCGTGCTCTTTTCGCCCAGAAATTTTTTCGTCCACGTTTCGGGTGCAGTTCCTTCTCCCGGACGTTTTTTAACACTGCCGGTAGCGCGAGTTTCAACCATACTAGAGGAAGCGTTCGCTGACACGTTGCGTGCTCCTACAGCGAACAAAAATCTTAAACCCTCTCTCCGGAACGTCACGATAACGCATAAAGACGGTACGGAGATATCCATCGCCCTACTTGAATATTTTGGAACCGGGAATCTCGACTCTGATCCCTTTCTTCAGGACGGCGACGTGATATATGTCCCCGCCTACGATCCAGCTTATACGAGCATTTATATTGACGGTGCTATTCCATTTCCAGGCCCTTATGACTTCAGGCCCGGAGATACTGTCAAAAGCCTTATCGCGGTCGCAGGGGGCATCCACTCCAGGTCGGCGATCGAAGAAATTCGTGTGACGCGCACCGGCAAAAACGAAGAACCTCAGGTAGTCTCTTTCTCTCTGGCAGATGTATTGCTGCTCGACAAAGGCGACTTTCCCCTGCGCGTGCGAGACCATGTTTCGATTTCAAGGCCCATCGAGGCATTGGGTGCGGCTTCAGTAGATGGACTTGTGTTGCATCCGGGGACTTATCCGATCATGGACCGCATAACTACACTCAGAGAGTTGGTTGATCTGGCCGGCGGACTGCACTCGGAAGCACTCCAGCGAGGAGCTTATCTGGAGCGCCGGTCAATGCCAGAAGTATTGTGGGACGCCCGAAGGGAGACCGCCATAACGCCCCTGGCACCGGCGGCCCGACTCCTACTGGCGGACTCAACTGAAATTCTTCAGCGTGTGCGACTAACAGATATGGACTATATGAGCCGGGCATATTTCGCTCAAGCAACTCGTTTGCAGAACCGAGTCTCCATTGATTTTGAGAAGGTGATGAGTGGCGAATCAGAACCAGTCATACTTCGCGATGGTGACCACCTGGTCATTCCGCGTGACAACAGAACGGTCTATGTCTTCGGGCAAGTCGTCCGACCAGGATTTATCGATTTTGTAGAGTCGATGAACGTCGAGTATTACATCACACAGGCTGGAGGCCGTGGCTATGGGGTGGCTGACGAAGACCCTTATATCATCCAACCCGGGACCGGAGAAGCCACACGTCTCACGACACACATAATTTTTTCCGGTGACATGATATTTCTAAACCGGAAAAGTGGCGTGTCCGACGACCCTGAGTTACAGCGACTGGTCATTGAACAACAAAGAGCAAAATCAGATGCCAGAATCAGAACGGCAGGTGTCATATTACAGACAGTCGCGACCGTAGCCTCTGTCGCCGCTTTGATAATTTCCCTGAAGAATTAAATGCCGGATGGAATCTAACTCACGACTTGAAGGTCCAGAAGAGATTAACTCTGAATCATGGTGGCATACACTGGGTGTACTCTATGCGTGGCGACGATTAATAATTATTGTCACCACGGTAGCAGCCGTTAGCTCTATTGCGCTTAGTCTGATGATGCCGAATGTGTACCGGTCGTCCACGCGGCTCTTGCTTCCAGAGGGCGGTAGTAGTGGATTAGCCTCTGCCATGCTCGGCAATTTATCATCCGCAGCTTCTTCACTTCTTGGAGGCGGCGGAGGTGATTATGTGCGTTACATGGCGATATTGAGCAGCAACCGAATTTTAGAGGCTGCGGTAGATTCTTTCGACCTTATTAACTCTTACGACTATCTGGACGAAGAATTTCCTTTGAGTGCAGCGGTAGAAACGCTGGCGGATAACTTGGATATCTCTATTGATAGTGAATATGAGTTCATGTCAATTTCGATCGTTGACGAGAATCCGCTTCAAGCAGCCGAACTCACTAATTTTTTTGTTCGCGCATTGGATCGGGTTCAGAACGAACTTTCGTCAAGAACCGCAGGATTATACAGGCAATATGTTGAAGATAGATTTGACGAGTCTAAACTGGCCCTGCTCGAAGTACTTGACTCTTTAGAGGTGTTCCAGGAACAATATGGAATAATCAGCCTGGAGGCCCAGACTGAAGCCTATTTCTCTCAGCTTGCTGATTTGAGAAGTCACGCGGTGCAGGCCGAGGTCCAATATGAAACATGGCGTATGCAGTTCGGGGAGAATAATCCTCGGGTCAAGCAATACAAGAATATCGTAGATGCAGCAGAGCGAGTATTTCAAGAATCGCTTTCCGGGCGGGAACGCGTATTCCCGGTGTCCGAATCCGAGACCCCTGCAATGGTAAATCGCTATCTGGGACTGGTCATGGAGCAGAAAATTCAGGAGGCCGTATTGGAATTCGCCGCACCGATGCTCGAACAGGCCCGATTTGAGGAGCAAAAACAGATTGAAGCCCTTCAGATAGTTGACCCAGCGCGCCCTTCTGTCAAGAAATACGGACCAGTCCGTTCCGTCATTGTGATCATGGCGACACTTTCCGGATTTATTCTCGCGGTGATATATTCGCTCGTTATGAACTGGTGGAGAGTAAATAACCGTCATTTCTATGCTCGATTAGGCCGGGCGGCTGAACAGGCTGGACGTCCGCGAGAATCCTGAGAAGATGTCCGGCTCTGCCACACTCAAACTTAGTGGGACACAATTTCGTCGAGTCGGACTGATCGCGATTCAGGCCGCGTTCATCGTCGGCTGTCTGGTGACATTGTTCGTGGTATCGAATTTACCCAAATACGTGCCCCTTCTGCCTCTATTTTTTCTCGGATGCCTGGGCGGCTGGTATGTCTTTCAGAGGCCACTTCTAAATATTGCCATGCTGATGGGCTCCGTCGTGCTCATCCTGGACCACGAGGACGGGATACAGATTGAGGAAGTATTCTTCGGCCTCTACTACCTGGCTTTTTTAGGGCACTGGTTTGTTACCCGCATATTTCTGATGGATAAACCTGTCTTTATTCGGCGGGAAGAGCGCGTCCTGATCGTGTTTCTCGTATTGATGACGTTTACCCCCCTTCTTACGCTTCTGATGCAGGGGCATATGGGTACTGCCCGCGGGGAATGGATCTCTCTGAGTTTTCTCGCCCTCTACTTTCCGATAAAGGAAGCAGTAGTTACGTACAAAAAAGGAATGCTGGTTGTACTTGGAGGGCTTGCCTGGATCGGGCTATTTGTACTTGTCCGAAACGTATTTAATTACCAGGAAGTACTCCTGAGTGCTACGTATGCGTATCAGATAACGCACGGACGGGCCGTCACGAACGAAGGGCCATTACTTGCTGCGGCCTTTCTTTCTCTTGTGTTCGTTCTTTATTCCGTAGACAAGAAAGTCCGATTGCTTGCCGTTCCCCTGTTCGCTGCCTTTTTAGGTGGTCTCCTGCTCACTCAGAGCCGCGGCTACTGGCTCGCTTTTATCGCCGGTTCGCTATTTCTGTTCTACATATCCCCGGCTAAGTACCGGTGGCGCCTGTTCAACACAGGGGCCCTTGCTGGTGTTCTGGCCTTCGGGGCAGCCTTTATTTTACTGGGTGATTTGGTGACGCTCGTTATCGCAGGAATGTTTGATCGACTCGTATCCATAGCAAACGCGTCAACCTCCGATATTTCGCTCGTTAATCGGTTCATGGAATCAAAGGCCGTGGTTCAATGGATCGCGATAAATCCCATCGTGGGTTACGGAATCGGTTTCAATTATGCCGTTTTTGACATTATATATGAGTGGACAGCCGTCAAAAGTTTCGTGCACAATGGATATCTGGCCCTCTGGTTGAAGTTTGGAATCTGGGGCCTCGGGATGGTCATGTATTTCCTTGTCAGTGTGTTTCGCAGAGCAATCCGGGTAATTCGATCCGGGCACGTGTTCTCGACCGAAATGATATGTTGCGCGGGTGTTGCGGCGTGTATTGCCGCTTTTTCAATATCTGCCAATACGTCGAATCCATTTTACATCAACGATATGATGTTTTTGTGTGCGATTCTCACAGGCTTGGCAGGTGGATGCGTTGTGCGCCACGAGAATCAGCGCAGGGCTGACCCGAGCATCTGATGGGCAGTACCCCTGAATTGAAGGCAGATATGTCAGTGGTTGTAACCCTTTTTTCGTTGAGTACGTATTTGCATTTCGGTGGACGTTGACACTGAACAAATATTCATCCCTATATCGTGAAGAAAAAACTACAGATCGACAGCAGGCGTGCAATCTGTCTTGCATCGGTCATTTTCCTGGTCGGTGGAATTGCGGCCGTACCGGCTGCCGCTCAGAAAACCAGCCACTCAGAAGAAAGGGCTGTTGCCGCGGAAAACGCTAGTCTTCTCGTCGCCGTTAAAAAAATAATGGGTCTCGTGCAGGATGTAACGAGGCGTCATGCAGCTGACCCGGTCGCCAAAGAACTCGGATTTTTTTCTGGTACCACGCCGCTTAGTGGGGGGTTCAGGTCATCCGAAGGAGAAATGTCGACCGATGAACTTGTCGAGCTGTTGTATCAGCTCAGAAGAGAAGTACGCGATGTAAGCCGGCAGTTGCAAGATCAGAACGAGGATCTGTTGGTCCGGCGTATGGATCGGATCGAAGAAACAATCGATGAAGCGCTGGACCTGGCCCGCCGACAAACGGGAAATGCGTATACCGCGTCCGGGAGAAATTACTCAGGAGACTTAAACAAAAATGCCGATCGAGTTGTGATTTCCGTGAAAGATAACTCCGTAGCTACTCTGACGAGCGATGATACTGAGTGGTACGAATCAGGAGGGACAGAGTGGCCCGACGACTTTGATGACTGGAGATACCGAAACCGAAAATGGAGATCGTCCTCTTCCTCATTTCCGGGTGACTATACGAGAAGCTGGCCATATGCCGAACAGGCTGTGTATCGCGAATCTCCGGGGATTCGGTACAACAGGGTGGAGGGAGTTTTTCTGGGAGTCAGGCGGAGACCCCTCGATTGGAACAGTTATGAACAGGCTCGGATCTACGGCCAGGGCGGCTACGCCTTTGAACTAAAAGAATGGTTGTATGAAATTGGGGCAGAAGCCAAAATCGGTAAGTCGCATCGGCTGCAAGATTTTGGATTCAAATTCGGGGGCTCATACCACCGCAATACCACAACGCAGGATTTGTGGAAATCGAGCTGGACTGAAAACTCGCTCGCGGGCTTCTTATTTGGATATGATTTCTTTGATTATTTCCAAACGGAAGGCTGGACGACCTATGCGGTAAGCCGCCTCACGCCGTTCTTCCAACTCAGTGCAGGCTACAGGGAAGATACCTATCGGTCTTTGGAACAGAATACGTCCTGGGCCCTTTTTGGCGCCGACAATTACAGACCTAACCCGAGTATCGACGAAGGGAAAATGAACTCCGTGGTGCTGGCGCTCGACGGAGGCCGGGTTCGCGGGTATACGTATCGTCCAGATGGTATTTCCTTCAGACTCCAAGCTGAAATCGGGAAAGGCATGGGTGGGGATTTCTCATTCAATTCCTATCAAGGAGACGTGCGGACGTTTATCAGATTAACGCATAATACCGGATTCGACGTTCGACTCAGGGCGGGATTGACTGACGGCGACGTACCGGTTCAGAAATCGTTCTCTATTGGTGGTATTGGTTCTGTGCGGGGGTATCCGCAAAATATATTTATTGGCAGTCGCATGATGATCGCAAACGCCGAATACACCGTGTACAAACAAGGTCTTTTTGACAATGTTTTTGATGAGTTATCAATATTTGGACTGTTCGATGCCGGCTGGTCAAATTACACGGGCAATAATTCGTTTGAATGGGACAACGTTGTTTCAGCTGCCGGATTCGGTGTCGCGATCGACGAACGTCTGATCAGGCTTGAACTCGCCTGGCCGTTAAAAGACGTCGGTACGGGCATGCAGCCGTCTCTGTGGCTGAGGCTGAATCCTACATTCTGAAATCTATACCACGCCACGGGTGCTGCAGATAGTCCGGAACGCAAGAAGGGGGCGAAACATGCGTTTCGCCCCCTTCCTGTATCCAGCCGGAGTGTGCCTCCTACTTGATGTCTCCCATTAATTTCTTGACGAACGGGCTCGCAACGATGGAAACAAGCCCCGCGACAGCCACAATAATCGCGACGTTCATGAATAACGATGACGGCGCCAGTGATTCCAGCCGTCCTGCGACCAGGCCGGCGAATAAATTTCCGAGAGCCGTAGCCACAAACCAGATCCCCATCATTTGGCTCATCCGACCGCGAGGCGCGAGTTTGGTAATCGAAGACATACCTACGGGCGACAGGCACAACTCGCCGACGGTATGAAAAAAGTATGTGACGACGAGCCAGGCGGGTGTTACTGGATTTTCTACGGTTGCTTGTGCTGCGCCCCATGCCAGGACAAAAAATCCTGCCGCGAGCCCTAACAGTCCAAGAGCAAATTTTACGCCGGTCGACGGGTTTTTATTGATGCTAGCCAACCACAACCACATCGTACCAAAGAGTGGAGCAAAAATAATAATAAATAGCGAGTTAATGGATTGCAGCCAACCAGCTGGTATCTCCCATCCGAACGCGACACGATCAGTCAGGTCTCGCGCAAATAAATTCAGCGAGGACCCTGCCTGCTCAAATCCAGACCAGAAGATCGCCGCAAGAATGAAGATCCACGCGATTACTCCCAAATTCTTTTTCTCGTCGCTGGACAAGCCCCCGCGAAAAAACAAATACAAGAAGAAACCAGCGATGAGCACCAGAATAATGGAGCCGATGTATTCTGCAATTTCGGTAAGCGTTAAATCGACCACTCCGGTCGAGACCAGATACGCAAAAACTGCTACCAATCCCGCGAAAACAGCAGTTTTGGTAAAAAATCCCCGTTCTTTCGCCCGAATTTCTTCGACAGAACCCGCCCCTTTAAAAGTACCGGCATCACCCAGGTATTTGTAACCGCGCTTGAATTGAATCAGGCCAAGGACCATTCCGAATCCTGCTGCAGAAAAACCCCAGTGCCAATTGTACCCTTCACCTAAGTAGCTGCAAATGAGCGGGCCGAGGAATCCGCCCAGGTTGATGCCCATGTAAAAGACTGAGAATCCGGCATCTCGCTCGGCTCCTCCCTGTGGGTACAAATCAGCTACAACCGAACTCACATTCGGCTTCAACAATCCCGTCCCAATAACGATTAGAATTAATCCGGCGAAAAATGAATAGTCAGACGGGATTGCCATCGAGAAATGGCCTATCGCGATAATCCATCCCCCGACGTAAATGGCCTTCCGCTGCCCCCAAAGGTTATCAGCGACCCATCCACCCGGCAACGACAGTAAATAAACAAAACTTGTATACAGGCCATAAATCGCGGCCGCCGTCGTCACATCAAAACCCAGACCCGGGTTTTCTGACATGGTCGTACCGGTCATGAATAGAATGAGCAGAGCGCGCATTCCGTAATAACTGAAACGCTCCCACATTTCTGTAAAAAAGAGCGTTGCGAGACCTCTTGGTTGACCCATAAAGGTCTTGTCAGAGATTAGCTCCGATGATGGATTCGACATAGATAACGATGGATAGCTTAGATAGACTTGCGCCGATAAGATAGAACATCATGTGCGGGCCGTCTAAACCAATTCTTCAGCGATTGAAAAAATCCGCTTCAAATGCAGTGGGTATATTAGCCACCCGCAATAATTCCACCTCAGCGTCTCTCAGGCAAACTAATTCATGAGCCACTCTATTCCGGAAACGATTATCGATACCCATGGGCAGCGTACGCATACCTGTGGTGAATTACGATCTGCAGAGATTGGTGCTATAGTCGTTCTAAAGGGATGGGTGGATACCACCCGGAATCTCGGTGGCCTCTTATTCATCGATTTGAGAGATCGATTCGGGCTGTCTCAGCTCGTATTTGAGCCCCGGGAAACGCCAGAGACGTATACAATCGCCGAGACCCTGAAGAGTGAATTCGTGATATCTGTTCGCGGGCACGTAATCAAACGCCGAGGGGAAATAAATCGGAGTCTTCCGACCGGGGAAATTGAGATTGTTGTCGACGACATCATCGTACTAAACACCTCTGAACCACTTCCATTTACCGTCTCTGCGCATGAAAAAAAACAGCAGAATGCCGGGGAAGATTTGAGGCTGAAGTATCGGTATCTGGACCTGCGAAGACCTGCACTTCAGGGCAATATTGTGTTGCGTCACAAACTTTATCAGTCGACACGCCGTTATTTCGACGGCAAGGATTTTATCGAGGTTGAGACGCCCGTACTGATGAAGTCAACGCCGGAAGGAGCTCGAGATTATCTGGTACCCAGCCGTGTTCACGCCGGTCAGTTTTACGCGTTGCCGCAGTCTCCGCAAACGTACAAACAACTTCTGATGATTTCGGGTTTGGATCGCTACTTCCAGATCGTAAAGTGTTTTCGGGATGAAGATCTCCGTGCGGATCGGCAGCCCGAATTCACGCAGATCGATGTCGAGATGTCATTCCCGTCAGAAGAAACGATCTACGAACTGACTGAAGGACTGATGGCCTCCATCTGGAAAGATTTGAAAGGTGTAGAACTGTCCCTTCCTTTTCCCCGAATTACGTATAAAGAGGCTTTGGAAAGGTACGGCGCAGATAAACCCGATCGCCGTTTCAAAATGGAGTTGGTTGACCTGAGCAAAACATTTTCCGGGTCGGGCTTCCCCCCATTTGATAACACCCTGAACACGGGCGGCAAAGTGCTCGGTATTCTCGTCAAAGGCGAAGGAGACCGGGGTCGCGGAGCCATGGACAGACTTGACAAGAAAATTGTTCGGGGAAAAATCGGCGCAGGCGGATTGTTCTATTTTCAGCGTCCGCATGACGGTAGTGAAGCCAAATCGAGTATCAAGTCAGAAGTACTAGGCCGGTCGTATGCCACCGACGCCTGCGACGCAATGGGCGCCGAGGCCGGCGATCTTGTCCTTGTGTTGTGTGGGCAGCAACCAAAAATTTACGGCCAAATGGGGATGCTCCGAATTCATATGGCCAAAGACTTGGGGCTGATTCCGGAAGGAAACACCGGGCCCTGGGAATTTTTGTGGGTCACTGAGTTTCCCCTCGTAGAGTGGGACGAAGACGCTGATCGCTTTTCGGCAATGCACCATCCATTCACTGCACCCCTCGCTGAAGATGTGGAGGTAATGTTCAACGACCCTGGAAAGACCCGCGCGCGCGCCTACGACCTGGTTCTGAACGGAACGGAGTTGGGTGGAGGGTCAATTCGAATCCACCAGCAACACATCCAGCGGCAAATGTTTTCTCTTCTGGGTATCGATAAAGAGGAAGCAGACAGGCGATTCGGTTTTTTACTCAATGCCTTCCGATTCGGGACTCCGCCACACGGAGGCATCGCATTGGGCCTGGATAGAATCGTGATGTTATTAACGGGTGCAAAATCCTTACGGGAGGTCATCGCATTCCCGAAAACACAGAGTGCGCAAGAACCAATGGTACAGTCTCCAGACATTGTGGACGAGCATCAGCTTGAAGAGCTGCATATTCAGATTCGACCGTCGAAAGATGAAACATCCGATTCATGACAAATACATTGACTGGGTACAGTGGGAATCCATAATTCACTCGAATGGTCTCGTGATCGATCGTCCGAAAGACTCCATCCATCCGGAGTACGACTCCATCAGATACCCCATCGACTATGGATACATCAAAGGAACTATTGGACTTGATGGAGACGAAGTTGATATTTTTGTCGGATCAGCGACTAATGGCCTGGTCGGAATCCTGTTTACTGAAGATTTGAGGAAGGGAGACAATGAGTACAAGTTTATTTACAACTGTTACGCACCAGAGATTTACCTGGTACATGGCTTTATCAATTTTGACCAGACTTTGATGCGCGGTGAGCTTCTCCTTCGGAATTCCATGTCGGATCTGTGGTAAATTGCCGTATTTTGACACTCTTCAACGGAAACAGACACTAATCAGGTTGCTGTCAACGACCGATTTTTCGTAGTTTTCGCGTCGCCTGTAAAATGGCATGATCCCGTAGCTCAGTTGGTAGAGCATCTGACTTTTAATCAGGAGGTCCCCGGTTCGAACCCGGGCGGGTTCACAGTACAATTGTACGATTGGATCGGGCACCGAATATCTTCGGAGTGCCCACATGATTCGGGTCAATCCCTCTAGCCCGCTACATGGATCCGGGCCCAGGTGGCGGAATTGGTAGACGCGCCGTCTTGAGGGGGCGGTGTTCGCAAGGACGTGCTGGTTCGATTCCAGTCCTGGGCACATAGGTGATTCACTATGATCACCATAGATGCACGAAATAGCCTGTTACTAGCCGTAGCGGGCTTTTTCTTGCTTTAGTTTTACACATAGGCGCGCATCTTTACACTCTATTCCGTAACCTATTCCGTCACCTATCGGAATCCAGGAAAAGACCGTGGCGCGTGTAACGCCGATCCTTCAGACATGGAAAGAGCCCAATGCCTTGGGTGAAAACCTGATTCTTCTTCGGATTCAGGCCGCCAACCGGCGCAAATACGTCTCAACCAAACTCGCGGT
>SMXK01000178.1 GCA_004356265.1 Bacteroidota bacterium | reverse complement strand
TGCCATTCTGGCTATCACCAAAATGAGATGGCAACCCGCATATGTGATCAAAGGATTGAAGTCCCCTCCGGTGCCGTCGTGGGCTCGTTATACGATTCGATTTGCGCCGCCGCCGAACTAGCCGGATCGAACTAACCGCCACTGAATTGGCGGGGTCGACCTCGGGCGGCCAACGTCGGGACACCAACCTCCGGACCCACCGACACGTCAGATCGATAAGATCTAAATCAATATACCGGCTATCGTCGCGGTCATCATGTTCGCGAGAGTCCCTGCGAGTACGGCTTTCATTCCCAATTTTGCCAGATCTGCGGTACGCTCAGGCGCTATCGGCCCGATCCCTCCTATTTGGATGGCGATGGACGATAAGTTCGCGAAACCACATAAGGCGAATGTAGCCATCACGATCGTTTTTGGCTGGAGAGCCCCCTCGGTAATCAGCGTCGCAAGATTCAGGTACGCAACGAACTCATTCAAAATCACCTTCGTACCGATCAGCGACCCGAACGACGTGATGTCGACGGTGGGTACGCCGATCATATACGCGACTGGCGCAAGTGCCCACCCAAGAATCTGCTCAAGGGTCAAATCAAGGCCGACGAGGCCTCCACCCCATCCGATGATATAGTTCAGCATCGCTACGAGCGCCAGGAAGGCGAGTAACATCGCACCTACATTCAGGGCCAGTTTCAGACCATCGGATGCACCGGATGCAGCTGCATCGATAACATTCGCTGCCGATTTTTCGATCTCGATTGTGGCGCCACCGGCTGTCTCCGGAGTGCCGGTTTCCGGAATCATGATCTTGGCTAACAGCAGCGCTGCCGGCGCCGCCATCACACTTGCGCTCAACAATTGTTCGGCGAAAACCAGTCGTCCGGCGTCTAAAGTCAGGCCGTTTGCAATCGCATATGGATCGCCAAGAGTCTGGATATACGCCGCCATCACACCACCCGCGATGGTTGCCATTCCACCCGTCATAACAGCCATCAACTCGGACATCGTCATGTTCTTCAGGTACGGCTTGATGACAAGAGGTGCCTCTGTCTGGCCCACGAAAATGTTTGCAGTTACCGACAGCGACTCAGCTCCCGACGTCCCCAGAAAACGACTGACCATATAAGCCATACCCTGAACAATCCGCTGCATCAACCCCAGGTGATACAGGATTGCCATCAACGATCCGAAAAAGATGATGGTAGGTAAAACCTGGAAGGCGAAGAAAAACCCCATGCTTCCTTCCATTCCGGGGGACCGCGCGAGCGGCCCGAAAATAAATTCTGCACCCGCTGTCGTGAAATTCAGAACCAGAACAAAAAATGAACTCACCCATGAAATAAACGCTTTGGGCCAGCCGAGTGGCGAGAAAAATGATGCCATCACATCACCTTTCAGAATAAATACTGCGAGCACTATTTGCAGTCCCAGTCCCGCGCGTACCATTCGCCAGTTCACAGACTTACGATTATTCGAAATTATCAGCGCAATTCCGATGATGAACGCGAGGCCGATAATGCCCCTGATTGCTGCAACTGGATCCATTTTTACACAAAAGATCGATTTCCGTGATTCGTCGTGTCGAATATAAGCGAAGGAATCCAATTCAAAAGTTCGGCATAGGATTACCCTCCTGTCGCACTACATTCGGGTGCCACGTACTTTCAGTTTTTTATTCTGTATGACCCAACTAATTTTCAAGCCGGATTCGAGATCTGCGCCCGCCGGTATCGACCCTGACAAAATTCTGGCCGGGCTGAATGAAGCCCAGCAGGAGGCCGCGTCCCTTACGGACGGCCCCGTTCTGATTATTGCCGGGCCGGGTTCTGGAAAAACGAGGACACTAACGCATCGCATCGCCTACCTGCTGGCCACTGGACGCGCAAAACCGTGGGAAATTCTGGCTATTACCTTCACCAACAAAGCGGCCCGTGAAATGCAGAGCCGGGTGGCCGGGTTATTGGGAGATGAGGTGACCCAGGGTATGTGGATTGGAACGTTTCACTCCACGTTCGCACGCGTTTTGCGCCGCGAGTGCCATCATATCGGGTTCACATCTGACTTCACCATTTATGACTCAGATGATTCACAGCGGATCGTCAAGGAGGTGATGCAGTCGCACAACATCAACACCTCAGATATCAGGCCAAAGGCCATTGCGAACTTGATTTCGGGAGCAAAAAACAGAATGGTCTCCCCGACCGAGTTCGCCGCCACTGTCGCCTCCCCATTGCAGGAATACGCCTCAACAGTGTATCAGCCGTATGTGGATCGGCTGCGCCAGGCCAATGCCATGGATTTTGACGACCTGCTCTTGAAACCTCTTGAACTTTTCCGAAATCATGTCGATGTGCTCAGCCGTTATCATGATCGCTGGAAATACGTTCACGTCGACGAATATCAGGACACCAACCGGGCGCAGTACCTGCTGGCCAAAACGCTCGCGGAGCGGAATCAGAATCTATGTGTGGTCGGAGACGATGCCCAGAGTATTTATGCATTTCGGGGCGCGGATATAAGCAACATTCTTTCGTTTCAGAAAGATTATCCGGACGCGGCCTCGGTTCGGCTGGAGCAAAATTATCGGTCTACAAAACACATCGTAAAGCTCGCTGATTCCATTATTCGGAATAATCGGAAACAGCTCGAGAAGAAACTCTGGACCAACAACCCGGCGGGCGATCCAGTGATCGTGGTCGAAGCTATTTCTGAGCGCGATGAAGCGCAGAAAATCGAGCGTAAAGTGCGCGACATTCAAGTCCGGCTCGGGCTGATGTATAAAGATTTTGCCGTCCTGTACAGAACCAACGCACAGAGCCGTTCTATTGAAGATGCGCTCCGGAGGGGTAACATCCCTTACCGGGTCATTGGAGGTATGTCGTTTTATCAGCGTAAGGAGATCAAGGACGCGCTGGCCTATTTGCGGCTCGTTGTGAACCCCAATGATATTGCGAGTCTAAGGCGCGTAATCAATTACCCGACAAGAGGAATCGGCGATAAGTCTCAGAATCAGTTGTTCGCTTATGCGCGGCGTGAAGGGCTCGGCGTTTGGGAAGCGCTCGAACGCGTAAACGATTCCGGCGTGGGCCCCAGAGCCGCGGCTGCCATCTCTACTTTCCGGGACACCCTGTCGGGGTACCGCGAGCAGCTGGAAACAGAATCCGCCCAGGATCTGGCAAAAACCATAATCCGGGATTCGGGATTGCTGGAAGATTTGAGAAAAGAACACACGCCTGAGAATCTCGTCCGATGGGAAAACATTCAGGAGCTGCTGAGTGCAATTTCCGAATTTGTATCTGCAGATTCAGAATCGCAGACATTAAGCGCTTTTCTGCAGGAAATAACCCTGGTGACTGACGCCGATATGGGCCCGCAGACAGATAATCATGTCACTCTCATGACACTCCATGCGTCGAAAGGACTCGAATTCCCGGTCGTATTTCTGGCAGGAATGGAGGAGGGATTGTTTCCACTTTCCGGCGCTTCACAGGACCCGGCCGATCTGGAAGAAGAACGACGGTTATTCTACGTGGGCGCCACGCGCGCAGAACGATTATTAATACTCCTGTACGCCAGAAGTAGATTTCGGTACGGCGAGCAGCAGTCGGCAGTCCGGAGTCGGTTTCTGGAGGAAATCGATCCCGACGTTGTTCGAACAGAAGCAGGGCTAAAGTTTGAACCACGATCCGGGCGATTTTCGTCCGTCAGCGGCTCGTCGATTTCGTACGAAAAGATGGACCCCCACTATTACCGCAAGAGTCTGGTTCCGAAAAAGCCCCAACCTGAGACTGATTATTCGCAAGTGCCATCCGCAGTGAAAATTACGTCACCTGTTCGAACCGGGCGCACAGTCGTTTATGACGAAGAAGAATCGGGGGGTATCACTTCCGGGATGAATGTAGAACACGTTCAATTTGGGGAAGGCAAGGTATTGTCTGTCGAAGGAAACGGGGAACAGGCCCGGGTAGTGGTGTTTTTCCAGAGTGTGGGACGCAAGAAACTGATCATGAAATTCGCCCGACTCAGGCGCATCGAATAACAAAGCTTCAGCATCGATATGAATAGTAGTTTTATCAGCAGCCTGGCCCGGTCGATCGTCGGTCTATTGACAGTGATACTGCTCGTTTCCGGCTGTACTTCTGACGACAGAAAGTCTCTGACTGTGTATTCACCGCATGGAAAAGAAATGCTTCGCGCCTACGAAGACGCTTTTGAACTCGCCCATCCCGACGTAGACGTACGATGGATCGACATGGGCGGACAGGATGCCTACGACAGAATTCGAACCGAACGGAAGAACTCGCAGGCCAGCATCTGGTGGGGCGGGGACGGCCCGACGTTTTCTCGTGCCGCGGCAGAGGGCCTGCTTGAGCCGTATCGACCTACATGGGCATCCGAGGTTGGGCCGCTCGGACGAGGTGAGGATGATACCTGGTACGCCACCTTTTTGACGCCTGAGGTCATCATGTTCAATTCCCGGACCGTTTCGGCCGACGAACGACCCTCTTCTTGGGATGACCTGCTGGATGAGAAATGGCGTGACCGAATTATCATTCGATATCCACTCGCATCTTCAACGATGCGCACGATATGGGGCGCTCTTATCATGCGGCAACCCACTGAGGAAGAGGGATATACATGGCTCGCACGGCTGGATCGAAACACAAAAACGTACGCCGCCGACCCAACCCAGTTGTACTTGAAAGTTGCCCGGGAAGAGGGCGATATCACGCTCTGGAATATGCCCGACACGTATATCCAAACCGAAATGCATGGATACCCGTTCGGATTCGTTATTCCATCAGACGGCACGCCCGTTCTGAACGACGCCATCGCACTGGTAAAAGGTGGTCCGCATCTGGATATCGCACAACAGTTTTACGAATTTGTGACGACAAAGGAGGCCCTCATTTATCAGGCAAAAACGTATTTCCGTATTCCGGCTCGCAAGGACCTTGATCCCGCATTGCTTCCAGACTGGATCTCAAAAGCGCAAATCAAAACCATGGACGTTGACTGGGAAGAGTTAACACGTAAAGGCGCAGGATGGATGACATACTGGGATGAAAATATAAAAGGCCGTGGCCAGGCCTGGCTGACCGAACGATCTCTGGATTGACACCGGAGATCCAAGAGGACCCGCTACATTCCCCGATAACGTTACGGTAAAACAGGCTTGCGAACCCGAAGCACGGGTTTCTTGAGCGACGCAATTTTTCGTGTCGGAATAACGATGTCAACCTGATTCTCTTCAAAATTGTAGAGTACTTCCAACACTCCGGCTTCGGTCGATTCCTGCATGAGTAACATCCTGAGTTGACTGGCGTTTCGGAATCCTTTGAAATACCCCCCGTACATGCGGCGCATTTCAAGTACACCGGTGTGCTCGCCCAACCACTCACATTTCAATTGAAGATGTTCGGCGACAACCGATTTCCGTTCATCCCATGACGGTGGATCCGGGACCTCTCCTGTTTCGCGATACACCTTGGTGGCGTTAAATATCCAGGGATTCCCGATCGCTGCACGCCCGATCATTACGGCGTCAACACCCGTCTCGTCAAACATCGCCTCAATTTTGGCTGGCGAATCGGCGTCACCATTTCCAATCAGAGGAATCGTCATTCCGGACTCTTCTTTCAATCGCTTCAGCCACTCCCACCGAGCCTCTCCTTTATACATCTGTTTCCGGGTTCGTGCGTGCACGGCAAGTGCCTGAATGCCACAATCTTCCAGCATTCTGGCAACCTTCAGGATTTCGATACTCTTATCATCCCAGCCCAGGCGAGTTTTAACAGTCACCGGAACAGAGCTCTCCTCGATAACCACTTTCGTGATTGCTTCCATCTTGGGCAGGTTCCGCAGGATTCCTGCACCGCCATCCTTACAAACAACCTTTTTAACAGGGCACCCGAAATTTATATCGATAAGATCTGGCTTCGCATCATCAACTATTCGCGTTGCCTGTCGCACCTGATCCAGGTCGCCGCCGAATATCTGAATCGCTACCGGGCGTTCCTCCTCAAGAATATCCAGTTTCCGAAGAGACCCTTCGGCGCCATAGGTCAGTCCACCCGAAGAGATGAACTCGGTATACAACATGTCGGCCCCGTACCGCTTACACAAAATGCGAAACGGAGGATCGCTGACGTCTTCCATGGGTGCCAGGAAGATGGGTCGGTCAGGTAATGATATGGGGCCTATCTGCATGAATCAGTGTTTACGCGCCATGTGGGGGTCTTGTCGATTGTATCGGAACGCTCTGGCAATCAGAGCTTCCCGGCAATCGGAGCGTTCCGACAATCGGATGCCGTCAAACGGCCCCTCCCAAGGCCAGTTCCTACAAACGCACAGCTGCATCTATACAACCTTTTGATTGTGCTCCGTATACCGCACACAAGTTACTGATGAACCCAAACACTGCGAATTGAACCCCGGTATTGTCCATGCGTCGAATTCAGTCATCGTTAATCGCTTTTATCGCCGTTCTTTCCGGTGCGCTTCTGTCCGGTTGCGGCGGTCCCAATTTGGTCGACCGAGTCAATTCCCCCTGGGGACTCAGCATCTGCGGTACCATACTTGTAATTCTGGATATAGTGGCAATTCTGGACATCGCGGGCAGTAAGAAATCGTTCAGTAGTAAAGCCCTGTGGGTACTTCTTATCGTTTTCTTCCCCGTAGGTGGGCTGGCATTCTATTATTTCTTTGGTAGCTGAGGGTATATTGAGCCTCGCATTTCGTTTTCTACTGGCTCGATAAAAAGTGAATCTTCATCCTGACAAGAATGACTTGAAGTCAACCCGGCAGCGACGCCATGGCTTGCTGTACGTAGCGCCGCTCGTTATTCTGATTTTGATCTCAGCTTGTACGTCCACTCAGAAGGACTCGGCGCTCAGTAGCGATCATGCCCTGATACTCATTTCGTTAGACGGATTTCGAGCCGACTTTATCGATCGGTATCCGACGCCTAATCTGGACCGGCTGATCGAACGGGGAGTGACTGCCGAGCAAGGTATGATTCCGTCGTTCCCAACACTCACTTTTCCGAACCACTTCAGCATGGTGACGGGGTTGTACCCGTCGAATCACGGAATCATCTCGAATACGATGTATGATGAGCCGACGGACAGCTGGTTTCGAATCAGTGACCGGGAAGCGGTTGAGAATTCCATGTGGTGGGAAGGTGAGCCGATCTGGGTTACCGCCAGCGAGCAGGGTAAAACTACGGCTACTTATTTCTGGGTAGGATCAGAAGCACCAATTCATGGAGTCCAGCCTACATACTGGAAACGATTTGACGGATCGGTTCCAGGCGAAGTCCGGGTCGAGCAGGTGTTGGAATGGCTTAAATTTTCAGGCAACGAGAGGCCTGAATTTATTGCCCTTTATTTTGAAGACGTCGACAGCGCCGTACACCGGCACGGAATTGATTCTGAGGAAGCTGCTGAAGCGGTTGCCCGCGTTGATTCATACCTGGGTTTGCTGCTTGACGGACTCGCTCGCCAGGGCATTTCCGATGTCACGGATATTATAGTTGTTTCGGATCATGGGATGTCGGATCGGAAGCCCGAGCGATCCATCGTATTGGAAGACTACATCGACCTGTCGAACATCGAAGCCATAAACACAAGTCCCGTCGCGATGTTGAATACGCGTGACGGCAATCCAACAGCGGTCGTAAAACAACTTCAAGGGGTTCACCCGGAACTGAAAGTTTATCTGCGCGAAGACGTTCCAGATAATTTACATTTT
>SMXK01000177.1 GCA_004356265.1 Bacteroidota bacterium | reverse complement strand
GATCGAAAACTAATCGTGGTCAGGATTTTCTCCGCCATCTCTGACTCCTTCGCTCAGAGATCTCTGCATTGAGCTCTGAGAACGAGTAGCCTCACTCCGTAAATCAGGATTGCGGCGCCGATAAGTGCAGCGAGTCCTATAACCTCGTCAGCTGCAAGTTGTGACAATAGCCAACCTGTCAGTCATATAAATTAAAGAGCGGGTAGGCGGATCGTTATTGTCCAAAATACTTGTCAATGACCCACTGCGGCTGGTGACGGTCGGGGCGTCTGCTGAATCGTCGGTGATCGTACTCTTTCGATTGCACGGAGTCGACCTTCAGAGGGTGAGGGTCGTCCATTTCGTCGTGTTTTTGCTCCATAAGTGCCATGAGTCTGGATATCTGATCAGAATAAGAAGAATCGTTTGCGAGATTTTCCCTTTCGAATGGGTCGTTGAGTAGATCAAAGAACTGCAAATGATCGATTTTCGGGTAAAGAATGAGCTTCCAGCGATCATCTCGCACGCTTCTCTGCGAGTTCTCATAAACCGTGTAGATCACGTCTCTGATCTTTGATGATTTACCTTGTATGATATCCATAAGATCATGACCCTCAACGCCATCTGGGACCTTCGTATTCGTCATTCCAGCGATGGTTCGAAATAGATCATAAAGCAAAACAAGGGCCTCGGATTCCCCGGCAGGGATACCCGGGCCCGCGATAATTAAGGGTACCCGATTGCTGTGTTCATACAAATTCTGCTTTCCCAGTAACCCGTGGCTCCCGAGAGCAAGACCATTGTCCGAGGAAAAGATCACAATCGTATTGTCTCTCAGCCCGTTTTCCTCGAGTGTTCTGAGGATGTCGCCGATACGCTCGTCCATATGGCTTATCAGTCCGTAATATTCATAAAGTTGACTCCGGATGTCTTCCGGCGAACGGGGCCACGAAGAAAGCTGTTCGTCCCGGCCGGTCATCCATCCATTGTGGAACGGATGCAAGGGCATAAAATTGGGAGGAAGCGGGATCTGATCTTCGGAATTCAAAGACAGGTATTTCGGTTTCGGCGTTCGGGGATCGTGTGGGGTGGTGAACGAGACGTATGCCAGGAACGGCGACGAGGTGTCCGACTTTGCGTATTCGTTTATAAAATCAATAGCTGCATCCGCAAACAAATCCGTTGAAAAGCCCTTTCGTTCAACGTCAGTATATGTGCTGTCTGGTTCAAGATCTTGCACGGGAACTGCCGTATGATCACTCATTCCTCCGAAAAATATGGCTCGCCCCTCGGAGAAGCTTCGCGAAAAGGATTCCCGACTCTGGTGCCACTTCCCCGTACCGAATGTTACATATCCGTTGTTTCTCAGCTGTTCAGGGAACGTCGCTACGGAATCGAGCCTGTCGAAAACATGATAGAGACTCCGGCCACTCATCAGCATTGCTCGACTTGGTGCGCATACAGCACCATGTATGGAGCCCATGATATGCGCTTCCCGAAAATTGAAGCCCACACGTGCCAGCTGGTCGATCGAAGGTGTGCTGATATTTAGATTATTGTACGCGCCAATCGCGTCCGCTCGCTGGTCATCTGAAAACAGGAAAAGAATATTTGGGCGCTCGACGGGTTGATTAGAGCTACATGCAGAGACCGTCAGCGTTAAAAAAGCGAATATCAACCGTTCCAACATCGATGGGACCAGTTTACTCATTGGCAGGCGTGAGCTTAGACTCCTTCCGGAATGAGGGCAATACTGAGGGATCGGTCAATCTACGCGATCATAGATCAAAATGCGCCTTGATGTTGATCATTGACCGGAGGTCATGAAAATGATCGAACTCGTGTTTTATTTCGGCGACCATTGACGGCAAGAATCTCCTGCAATTTCGCAGGTAGTCTCTTCGCTTGAGAAATCAGCGGTCTCTTCGCTTGAAAAACTTTTTAACTCGTGGACCCAGAGTTGCCGGCGATTTTTATTCTCAGACTCGCCCTGTGGTACGCGCTGATGACCTGTCCGGGACGAATAAAACCTACGATCAACCCCGAGGCATCGAGCACCGGCAACTCAGGGTATTCTACGCGTTCAAACACGGCTTGAACTTCATCCAATAACGAATCCAGATTTACGGAAACGAAGGGTTCGGCAATATCCAGCGCAATGACTGTGTGTTTAAACTCGGTATCCGAATCCAGGTAGGGTTGGATACTGTCAAGTAACACGAGACCAACATACTCAGGAGCCTCGCCCGCGACTTCTTCAGCGCTCGTCACCGGCAGGATTACTTCTCTGGTTCGCGTGAAGACGCTCTCGATTTCATCCAGCGTATGATCCGGTACCAGGGAATGGTAATAAACAGGATGTTTAATGATGCTGCCGACTTTTATCCGGGACAACAGTTCTGGAGCAAGTTCGTGGCGATGCGCGGGTGACTCGTTGTAACTGCGAACCTGTTCGCTGTACAGACTCCAGCGGCGGGCAAGTACGTGTGCGATAACCCCAGAAAAAATAAGCGGGACCAACAGTGTATAACTCCCCGTCATCTCCGAAATCATGATCGTCATCGCGATAGGCACATTCGCGACGGCAGCAAAAAAAGTAGCCATGCCGATCATCACATACGCTGCCGGTTGTGTAACAAGGTCCGGCAGCAACGTGGCCATAGCCAGACCGTAAATCCCACCGAGCATGCCCCCGATAACAAGAGAGGGTGCAAATACACCGCCGGAACCACCGGAACCAATCGTGAACGAGGTACCGATTATTTTAGCAAAAACGATTATTAGCATGATGGTCATGGGCAGATTCCCATTGATCGCCTGCTGAAGCCATCCATAACTGGAACCAAGGACCGCTGGAAAGAAAAAGGCCAGAATGCCCAAGAGTAATCCTCCAATAGCAGGCTTGAGATAAGTCGGAATCGCGAGTCGGTTTGTGAAGAGATTCCGGGTCCCGTAGAAGGCATTCGTAAAAGCTATTCCCACCACGGCGCACACAACAGCGAAAACGATAAGCGGAAGCAGTTCAAGAGGATTTATGAACTGATAGGCAGGTGTCGTAAATACCGTGCTCGTTCCTGCGATCGTACTGTATACTGAGTACCCTGTGATGGCCGCGATCATGGCCGGCATGATTCCTTCGCTTTCGATATCCTCTCGGTACAATACCTCAACGGCGAAAAAAGCCCCGCCGAGCGGTGACTGAAATATGCTGCTTATGCCTGCGGCAACACCGGCTATTAATAACAATCGACGCTCACGCGGATTGAGATTTAATCGCCGGCCGAGGTATGATCCGAAGGTTGCTCCAATCTGGGCGATTGGACCCTCTTTCCCTGCGCTGCCTCCCGTTCCGATCGTGATGCTGGAAGCCAACATTTTGATTACTGCCACGCGTGGGCGAATCTCCCCGCCTTCGCGATGATAGGCTTTTATAACGGCGTCCGTTCCGTGACCTTCCGCTTCGGGGGCGAATTTAAAAACCAGCCATCCCGAAACGAGACCACCAATGCTGGGAACGAGGAATAACAACCAGCGCCTGGTAGGATGAAGTGCCTGCTGCAGGTCAAAGCCGGACAGGTCGGTTGACTCTCCGCCGGGCATTGGCATAGAATAGCCCACCAGTTCAAGCAATGTTCCATCGCTGATCCACTCAACAAGTACTGAAAAAACGAGTGCTCCCAGTGCTCCGAAAACGCCAATCAGAGCCGAGTAAACCATCCATCGTCCGGTAATCTTCCACTCGAAATTTCTGTCCAATAGGCGGAGTTGGCGGAGATAATGGGTTCTCAGATAGCGGAGCGGGCGTTGTTTTCTCATGTTGCGCCAGAAGCGGCATTTTTCTTACATCGATACAGTTGAACGTGTACCGACAGAATTGTACTTGTGTCGACTCAATCGTCTTTCTTTTCGGACACGTCTTTCTTTTTGGACATTAGAAGAAGCTAAGTACTCCTTACCGGAACGATGAAGAATATTCAGTCAGAAACAGGAAAACGACCGGTTTAATGACCACTGGCCGGCCGCGGAAATAGTAAGAGAGTCACGGTTTTTTTTAGCGGTCCAGGAAATGGTGCATTTTTTTGTTGGTGGATTTAGCAGAAAAGCCGACCCACTGGATGCGGTTGTTTGCTGGCGTACCAATTTACTCGATGTATGTCGAAACGACATCCCGCAAGTCGGAAAAAAACAATGCCCCCCACCACGAAGTACCTTTGAAGTAATAGGTCTCCTTTGAGTTGGCATTACAAACAACGGGATACTCAAATAAGCACCAATGTTTTTTTGGCTGCTGGGATACGTGTTGTATTAATTCATCCGAGACAACGTCAGCAATAATTACTGGGACGATCATATAGCCGAACTGGAGGCCTCAAACCAGGGGGACGCGGTTGCGTTTTTTGCCGATGTGAAAGCCGTCTTGGAAGAGTTTTTGCATGTCCGCCACAGTTGGTTCCTCCATCTCGCAGACAACCAAGTGCTGCGATAGAATGACAAATCCTTTCCATGAAAAGTATGTGCGTGAAGCTACTATTTTGGCAGTTCCGACGCCGGGTAGTTGTACGTCTCGTGATACGTCATATGCGGACTCGGAAAGACGGCGTTCGATGGATGTAAGTCGGTCCATTTTGGTATTGCCTCTATTTTATTCCAGCCAACGGATGGCGGATTTGCGCACGGGGTCTGTCTGGCTTCAGTCTACACAGTTATTGTCGCAAGGTCAAGAACAGTCATACAAGAAGGGGTGCATGACCCAGAGGGACAATGTCCTATTTCCTTTCACCAATAAACTTTGAAACCAGATTGCCGATTTGATCATCCTCATCGAGAATTGAGAATACCAGTGAACCGTGTGTTCGATTTGATACCATCATGGCGCGAACATTAACATTCCCTGCGGCAGTCATTGCCGATGCGAATCGCTCGTTCTGATCCTTTCGCCAATCGGCATCACCGTCTGCGTAAATCACGAGGATGTTATCTCGATCTGGTCCGATATGCGGCGAGACCGAAGCAGCGAGCCAACCTTCAGCTTCCTCCCCCCAAATGGAATTGTATATGGGATCGGATTCAATTCTTACTGGCGCTGTCTCTTCAACATAGAGAAAAGGGCTGATTAGAATAGTGCCCTGAATGGCGCTCCGCTCCACCGCTACTGATTCGAGATACGAGGGATCGACTGCAAGCAATGCGGCCAAGTAACCGCCTGACGAGTGACCGGCCACGTAGACGTTGTTAGGATCACCACCGTACGAGGCAATATTTTTAACGACCCAAGCGACGGCTGCCGCAGCATCCTCAGTGTGGCAAGGGTGGGATACATCCGGCGACAGGCGGTAGTTCGAACTGACCAAGCCAATTCCCATTGCCGTAAATCGCTGCCCCAGAACTTCACCGTCGGATTTGTCATCTGCAATCAAGGCTCCCCAGTGAAAAAAGATGATAACCGGAGTGTCCTCTGCATCGACAGGCATGTAAATGTCCAAAAGATCCATGCCCTCTGGGAAGTCGCCGCTATCCACATACGCAAGGTCCTTTGTGACCACCATTTGAGCATGTGAGGCCAAAGTCACAAAGGAGGCAATGACAAATACAGCAATCAGTAACTGGGCATTCATGGTCTCACAGTTTGCAATTAAAATTCCGAACTGACGGATTTGCGGACCGGGTCAGCTCGCGTCTTCAGTCTACGAGCCTACCGGCGTAAGGTCAAGGTGAGCAAACTAATGTGGAAGCCCGGATTTGCGTGGGCGGCCCGCAGGACGCGATTGTCAGGCGACCGATTTCTAACACGATCGATGATCGAATAGGAATTCAAATTGCTTACTCGAAAGTCGTGTTTAGACTTCTATGATCCCTTCAAGGTATGGCTGGACAACGCCGCCAATAATTGATCGTTTGAATCCATCCCTCTCGATCAATTCGCAAAAAAGTTCACCTCCTCTCTCAGATGCTTGATATGCGTGCATCTTAGTTTTCCCCAATCGATCAGCCCAATATGGAATCAAAACCGAGTGGATCGATCCAGTGACCGGATCTTCTCCCATATTTGTACCCTCTTCAGGAGCAAAATACCTTGAAACGAAATCGTACTCCTCTCCTCTGGCAGTGGGCACAATACCGATGAATTGATTCCCACGAATCAGATCGAGAATCGCAGCAAAGTTAGGTGTGAGTGAGCGAACTTCATGTTCAGAGTCGAAAATGGCATAGTAGTTAATGCCAGATTGGAACATCTCTCGAGGTGTCCCACCCAGTCCTGCGATCATGGTCTGAGTTGTATTGATTGGCTCTACCTCATAGGAAGGGAAATCCATAACAAGCCTACCACCCTCCTGAGTAACAATTAGCTCCCCACTTTTTGTAAAAAAGTGTATGACCTCTTGCTCTCCGTCAACGTGTTGGAATATCACATAACTCGCAGCCAGGGTTGCGTGGCCGCACAACGAGATTTCAAAACTAGGCGTAAACCATCGAAGCTCATATTGACCGACCGATCGCTTTTTTACGAAGGCGGTTTCTGACAGATTGTTTTCTGTTGCTATTAATTGCAGCAGGCTATCATCCAACCACGATTCGAGCAAACACACGGCGGCTGGATTACCCTTAAACCGAGAACTTGCAAAGGCGTCGACTTGATATATAGGTATTTTCAATGGCT
>SMXK01000176.1 GCA_004356265.1 Bacteroidota bacterium | reverse complement strand
TGCGGAGTGGGTTTCAGGGCAATCTGAGGTCGAAAAGTAAACTTCTGCCTGGAGAAATAAGCACGAATTGATCTGTCAAGATAAGGCTCCCGTCTCCAGGGGACACAAACCCGGACCATAATCAATGTAGAAAAATGTGTCGCCGAAGCGGCACGGTAATTCACGGTGCCCGTATGGGCTGAAGAAAAATTCACGGAAACAATCAGCGACATTTTCCCGTTGTCCGGTTCTGACGGACGCGACAGTTGCTGTTTTTCCTTAGATTTAATGTTCTGCCCCTTGGGCGATTTCAGATCACACGGCACGCCGTCTAATAATACACAGCTCACGAACGATAGGCTTTCAATAAAAACAGGCCCTTTTCAGCCGCAGAACCTGACTTAAAACAATGATCGTTTCCCGTACATTTTCCAGCTTTTTAAGTGTAGTATGCCTGGCGCTGATTATGATGTTTTCTGCTGATACCGCGGCCGCCCAGGAGTACAAAGAGTCTTACAACTCGGGCCTCGAAGCTGCCAAAGCGAAAGACTACCCGACCGCCGTCACTCATTTTAACCTTGCCGCGGCAGGCGCAGCCTCAGAGGGCGACGCTGAAATCGAAAGACGCTCAAAAAGTTACGTTTCGCAGATTGAATACTCTCTGGGCCTGAAACAACTTAAAGCAGACGAGTTCGATGGCGCACTCGCTCATTTCGAAAACGGAATTGCTACGGATCCTTCGAATCCGAAAAATTATCTGGCCCGGGCCAGTGCCCTGAAGAAGAAGGGTGAAATCGACGTCGCCATTCCAGCGTTCGCGGAAGCTGCGTCGCGAGCAGAAGCCGCAAACGATTCTAAAACTGAACGTCAGGCAAAAAAAGCGATTCGCGATCACTATATCTTTATTGCCTCAACAGCCCTCAGCCGGAATGGAGCGCGCACCAGCCGCGCAGATGCTGATGAAGCACTGGAAGCTCTGATGATGCTTCAAAATTTTGTAACGGAGGATGATTCCGACGTATTTTACTACTATGCTGTTGTTCATAACGTGAATGGCGAATATCAGGATGCGGTGACTGTGGCGGACCAGGCGATGGCCATTCACAGAGGAAGCCGTACAGATAAGGCAAAGTTATTCTATGTGAAAGGCGAAGCATTGATGTCGCTGGGTAAAAATAACGACGCAATTGAAGCGTTCCGTGGCGCTCTGTTCGGATCTTACAAAGCATCGGCAGAACATTTTATCGAAAGCCTGTCATCCACTAATTAGTCCGGAAATCGGCTGGCCCGTTTGGAAACAGCGTTCGAGATATATTAGGAGTCCCGCACTCAATCCGAGTTGCGGGACTTTCTTTTGAGCTGACTGTTTCAGGCGCGTGTGCAACGAGACTCTCAAATCTGATTCCCATGAACTCTATCGCTGAAAACGTCTCTCTCGGGTCTGGTATCCGGATGGGCCACGGCGTGGTCATCGAAGACGACGTTCGAATTGGTGATGATTGTGTAATCGGTCACTACGTCGTTATCAGGAGCGGGTCAACCCTGGGAAATTCTGTCCGAATCGATGATCACGCGTCAATCGGAAAACTCCCGATGAAAGCTGCCAATTCGGCGGTAACAAAAACGAAGACCCTGCCCGGTACAGAAATCGGAAACGGGTGCATTATCGGTTCTGGAGTTGTCATTTATGCTGGCGCAAAATTGTCGGATGGCGTTCTGGTGGCTGATCTTGCAACAATTCGAGAAGATGTTTCGATCGGCGAGAAAACTATTCTCGGTCGAGGGGTGGCGATCGAAAATCAATGTTCAATCGGGAGTTATTGTAAACTTGAGACAAACGCCTATATCACGGCCTATTCCACCATAGAGGATTATGTTTTCGTAGCACCGGGTGTTCTGACCAGCAATGATAATTTTGCAGGGAGAAGCGAAGAGCGGTTTAAGCATTTCAAAGGCGTTACCGTCAGGCGCGGTGGACGCATCGGCGTGGGAGCAGTTATTCTGCCCGGATGTGAAATTGCTGAAGACGGTATGGCAGCTGCCGGATCGGTAGTCACAAAAGATATAGACATTCGGACCGTCGTTGCGGGTATCCCTGCGCGTTCTATCCGAGCGGTCGAAGACGATCAGTTACTAGATAATCAGAGTTGGTTTGATGATTCAGATGGTTGATTTGAGGTCTCAGTATCTCAGAATAAAAAATGAGATAGATGAATCCATTCAGAATGTACTGATGGATTCAGCCTTTATTAAAGGAACGTATGTAGCGTCATTCGAAAAGAACTTCGGTACGTATCTAAATGTTGACCACGTGGTTGGTGTTGGAAATGGAACGGACGCGCTTCAGATCGCACTCATGGCTCTGGGAATCGGACCCGGCGACGAAGTCATCGCACCATCTTTTACATTCGTTGCTACTGCCGAAGCCGTTGCGTTGCTCGGAGCTACGCCGGTTTTTGCGGACGTAGATCCAGATTCGTTCAATTTGACCGTCGAAGCCATCGAGCCGCTGATAACGGATGCTACAAAAGCGATTGTACCGGTTCATCTGTACGGGCAACCAGCGGAAATGCAACCGATCATGCAATTGGCTGAACGGTATGGCCTGAAAGTGATCGAAGACTGCGCTCAGGCCGTTGGCTCTGTTTATCAGGGTCGAGCAGCCGGTACGATCGGTGATATTGGCACTTTTTCTTTTTTCCCGTCTAAAAATCTAGGCTGTTTCGGAGATGGCGGTGCCGTGGTTTCCAACGATTCTGAATTGGCTGATCACTGCCGGTTAATAGCCAGCCACGGATCGAAAAAGAAATATCATAATGAAGTGATCGGTGTTAACAGTAGGCTCGACGGGTTGCAGGCAGCCGTTCTGGACGTAAAACTCCGGCATCTTGATAATTTCAATGCGCGACGGAAAAGAGCGGCCGACTTGTACGATACCCGATTTGCAGGTTCGGAAGAAATAATTGTGCCGGCAAGGCTAGCCGATCGAACCCACGTATTTCATCAGTATACAATTCGAATAGCGGGTGATTCGGCCGAACGCCGAGACGCCATTTCCGCTGACCTGAAACAGGCTGGCATACCGCATGCGGTGTATTACCCGATTCCTGTCCACCGACTACCCGTTTATACAACTGGAACAGCTGCGTGTCGATATGGAGACATGGAGCATACAGAGTCAGCGACTCGCGAAGTGATTTCATTGCCTATGCACACTGAGCTCTCAGATACACAAATTGATAAAATTTGCGCCGCAGTGCTTGAATCAGTGCACCGAACATCAGCCCGTGTAATTTCCTGATATGAGCGACAATACACTCAAGATGGCCCAGATCGGAGTCGGGGCGTGGGGCAAAAATCTCCTGCGTAATTTTAGCTCGCTACCGCAGGCGAACATGGTCGTTGTATGCGACAATCGCAAGAACATTACATCTGCTGTGGCAGAAACATATCCTGGACTCGAAACATGCGAAGATCCGGCGCGCATATTAGCTGATCCCGACATTCAGGCCGTCGTAATCGCGACCGAGACGCCGAGCCATTATTCGCTCGCAAAAGCAGCGCTGTTAGCGAAAAAACATGTTTTCGTAGAGAAACCGATGGCCCAGACGGTAGCTCAAGCCTCCGAGCTTCTCGATATTTCGAGATCAAACGGTCTGAAATTGATGGTTGGGCACATCCTTTTATATCACCCTGCTTTTGAATACGTCCGCGATTTAATTCACTCTGGAGCTTTGGGTGAAATTTACTATCTGTACTCGGTTCGCGTGAATCTGGGTGTGGTCAGACAGAACGAGAGTGCTTTCGACAGTCTTGCCCCTCATGATTTATCTGTCGCTCTTGACTTTTTGGGGCGCAAAGCCATCGCTGTGTCTGCGCAGGGCCAGGCCTATCTCCAACCAGGGGTACAAGACGTCGTTTTCGCGACCGTTTATTTTGAAGATGGACGGCTCGCTCACTTGCACACGAGCTGGCTCGATCCGCACAAGGTCCGAAAAGTCACCATCGTTGGAAGCAAACGGATGGCCGTCATCGACGACGTCGCTGGCACCGAAAAGGTTCGCATTTACGATAAGGGTGTTGACATCAGCGCTGAAGAACATGCGGGTGTCGATTTTGCAACGGCCATGAACCTTCGCACGGGGGACATATCTATCCCAAAAATCCCCGTCAAGGAGCCACTCAAGAGCGAATGCGAACATTTTGTCCAGTCGATACTGAATGACACAGCCCCGCTGAGTGACGCACAAAACGGTCTGGACGTGGTCCGGTTGCTGGACGCCGCGAGGCAATCAATGGAGCTCGGCGGACAGCGCATTGATGTTACCGGTGTGTAGAGAAAAGTCAATCAGGATCTGAATCAAGCGCTCCCAACTACCTTTAACATTTCACTGACAGTCGTTTCACCCCTGCTCACCAACACTCTGGCCGAATGTTCAAGAGTAAGCATGCCCTCTTCGATGGCTATTCGTCGAATAGATTCCTCATCGATTGAGTCCTCCGAGCTGGCAATCATCTGCCGGATATTACTGGAGAAATACAGGGTCTCGCAGAGCGCACGACGGCCTTTGTACCCCGCACTATTACATGTGCTGCAACCGCTACCACGGTTTGCTTTAAATAGAGTGGCATCTTCGATTTCGTCTTCAGTCCAGCCAAGCGATTTCATCAGCACGCGATCCGGATCGTCATCTGGCGTTCGACAGTCCGGACATACCGTGCGTATAAGCCTCTGTGCAACGACCAGATTAATCGCATATGCGATCAGAAATGGCTCTACTCCCATCTTATAAAGTCTGCTCACAGCTGCTGGAGCGTCGTTAGTATGTAACGTTGAAAACGTGAGATGACCCGTGTTTGCAAGCTTGATCGCCAATTCAGCGGTCTGCTGATCACGCATTTCCCCAACCATCACGATGTCCGGGTCATGCCGCAGAATGGATCTCAATGCATCTTCCACGCCTAATTTGTGACTCAGTTTTATCTGTCGGACGCCGCGAATAATGTATTCGACCGGGTCTTCCACGGTCAACACGTTGACCTCAGGCGTGATGACTTGATAGAGGGACGCGACGAGTGTGGTACTCTTACCCGATCCTGTTGGACCGGTCAGAATTACCATCCCATGTGGCTGACGAATCGCCTTATCAAAATGCTCTTTGGCTGAATCTAGCATTCCAAGCGCTCCCAGATCCGTCATTACTTTCCGGTCATCCAGAATTCGAATCACAATACTTTCAGCCCTGATTTCTGCATTTGCTGTCGCGATTGGCAAAATGGACACGCGGAATCGAATCAGCGTGTCGTCAATTGTCCGCTGAATAAATCCGTCCTGGGCTTTGTCGCGTTCAAACCGGTCAACATTACGAGCGTTATCCTTTACAACTGCGAGAAAGGCTTCCGGATGAACGGCCTCTTCGGTGTGCCAGAGTTTCAGCCGACCGTCTGTTCTAAAATGGATCTCTACCTGCCGACGCGAATTGGGAAAAACGTGGATGTCCGACACACCTTTTCGAACGGCTTCAATCAGTGTCGCTTCAAAGAGGTTAATCAGGTTTGACCGGGACATCTCGGCCTCGAGAGCATCCTCATCGACCATTGTGGCGTTGGTGTCCTGATGATTGATACCCAGGTCAAAAGCGGTCTCCTGATTTGTAAGCTTGTCGAGAAACTCGTTACGCCTCGGAAATAATTCGTTGAGCAGGCGATGAATCGATTTCTCAGGCGCATACTGAACTTCGAAACGGCCCAGGTCCAGTTGGTGCAGCAACACATTGATATCTGGACGTGTCGGATCATGAGTCGCGAATATGATGCGACCGGTTCCAGTCTCCGTATCAATGGAAAGCTCGTATGGAATTAACATCGCGTCAATCAGCTGTTCACGATGCGACTCCACGATGGTCTCCATCGTGAGTAGAACGAAGTCTTGATCGGGAGATGTTTCGGTTATTTCAGCGTGTTTAAAAGCATATAAATCTGCTACTTCCCTGAATACGTACTCACGATTAACGCCAGACGACTGAGCTAAATACCGCCAGGCGGCATCTTTCCCTTTTACGTTCTTGGTTTTACGTTGCGCTTCTGCAATCTGTTCGACAGTAACAATTCCCTTCTCAAGAAGATGATTCAAAACGCGATCACGGACCTGATTAGCTTCGCGCAGAGGCGGAGACGCGGAGACGGACTTGGGCCCATCTTGTATTTTTGGCGAATCGACAGCCGTTAACTCCGGGTGTGATTTTTCGCGCGCGTCGCCATCGTCCATCGAATTTGTATCGACCGGCGGTTCCGACTCAAAATTCGCCTTCGATTCTATGGCGAGCGCCCCATCGGCAGCATAAGAACCCAGGTCAACTACCCCTGACTCACCGTCTGCTAAATCGGTCTCTGAAGGAGCTAAAACGTCCATGTCGGGATCCGTTCCATATCTCGACGTCTCGTGCAACCATCCATCTACAGCTTCCAATCTACTCGCGACTGCGCTTTCTGGCGCGAACGTGAGCTCCACGCTGAACGGCATGGATTCCAGAATTTCACGTAGCGATGGGTGGGTTGGATCCTTTGTTACAAGAGTCACTCTAGATGGTGCCGCGGACAGTCCTGGCTCAAAATCTACAGCCAATAATCCGTTGTTTAACATTGTGATCATTGTTTCCCTGCCAATTCCGGGCACCAGCTCATCAATAAATTCGCGAGACGGAGTCGCATCCAGATACGGGAACTCTCGAAATCCAGCCGCCGTCGCCACAAATCGAAAAACATCGTCGTGGTTTACGCCTTCCACATCCAGCAACAGTCTCCACAGATTGGATGAATCGGTACCAAATTCGAGGGCCGCATTAACCTGATCAACGGTTACGATACCTCGCTGATATAACGCTTTTACGGTCGCGTCTTGAACACTCGAGGCCTCCGATTTTACCTTTTCGGCCGTGGCCTGTTCGCGTAGCGTTGCCTCGGCGAGCGCGCGCCGCTCGTCTGCGTTCAGTTTCGGAGCCTTCTGTCTGGCGGCCCCGGCTTCACTAGAGCCCGCAGGCTTGGGGTTGCGATCCTTGCGAGCTCTACTTGTGGTATCCTCCGCTTCAGCAGGCTCTCTACCAGTTCCTTCCGTATTCGCGTCTTTACCGTTGCGAACGGATTTGGCCGTTAGCTTTTTGGACTTTTTCTTGTCGAATATGCTCATGAGTAATCAGGAGTTGGTAATCTTCGTGAGATTAGCC